>JBKEHQ010000005.1:0-32112 GCA_046710875.1 Candidatus Thalassarchaeaceae archaeon | reverse complement strand
CTTATATATTTCACATTATTTTCAGAATTTTCTATTTCATTTTCAGCATCAGATGATATTTCAGTATTAAATGCCATAATGACTCTATGAAATGGATCTGCAGATGTTTCCACACTTCTGACATCCCTTCTTCCAACTTTTCCAATAGTTGCACTACGAATAGGAATCCCTATACCTCCTAATTCTTTTGATAATGCTTCCAAACCTCCAACAGTATCTGATTTAATACAAACTCCTTCTTCACTTAACTCGATAGATAATTCTGACTCATTATTGGCCTCTTGCATTGCTTCTTTAATTTCTAATTCATTGTGTACAACTCTCAAGGTTGTGCCTGCTAATACACCATCTAAATCCACAGCGCTTATTTTCAATCCAGATGCAGCATGGAGAACATCTACATCGTCCCATCTATTTCCAGCATCACGCATTTCACTCATCCCTCGAGGGCTAAACATCCCCTTGACCCGAGTCAAAACTCCTCCTTCATTAGTCACTAAAACTATTTTATCTCCTTTTTTTATTGATCCTCGATGAAGTATTACATCCAATGTTTTCCCCAAACCTCTTTCTTCTTTCATTTCAAGTACGGTCCCTTCTCCTGAACCTTGAATATCTGATAGTTTTTCAATCAAATATCTTTCTGCAAGGCCTATTACTACGGCCAATAGGTCCTGTATCCCTTCACCCTCTCTAGCCGATATTGGAACAACAGCAACATCTTTAGTAAAATCTTTAACTTTATCATATCTTTCTATGTTAAATCCATGTTCTGCAAATTGACCTACCAATTTCCAATATTTTTGTTCAAATAAGTCAAATGCATCTTTAGACTGCTTACGAAGTGAATGCGCCATCGACCTTCCATTTTGACAATTCCAACCATGAACTCTGTCCACCTTATTTGCAGCGATGACAAATGGAGTTTTAGATTCTTTAAGGATGCGCATGGATTCAATTGTTTGTGGTTTGCAACCTTCGTTTATATCTACTATCAAAATCGCAATATCTGCCAAAGAACCTCCTCTTGAGCGCAATGCAGAGAATGATTGGTGGCCTGGAGTATCTATGAATAATAGCCCAGGGGAATCAAATATTTTTCCCCCAAGAAGTTCAGCACATAATTCATTTAGAATTTTCGCAGGAACTTCTGTTGCTCCAATGTGTTGAGTAATGCCACCAGCTTCTCTGTCCATTACTGATGATCGAGACTCTAAACCTAGGGATCTTACATGATCTAGGAGGGATGTCTTACCATGATCTACATGACCCAATATGGCAATAATTGGCTGTCTAGTTTTATCCAATCAACCATCTCCATAGTTCCATCTCTTTAGCTATATCTTACTCATATATTTGGTCTTCAATATCTCTTTTCCAATCAGAAATACCGTCAGGAAACCACAAATTTAATTCATATTCTGCTGTATCTTCAGAATCTGATCCGTGTATCAAATTATGACCGATGTCCATAGCCAAATCTCCTCTTATTGTCCCCGGAGACGCATCTCTACCATTTGTAGGACCAATTAAATTTCTTGATACTTTAATTGCCTCAACTCCTCTCCATGCCATTGCAATTACTGGTCCAGAAGTAATAAATTTTATTAGACCAGGATAAAATGGTCTTTCCTTATGTACTGCATAATGGGCTTCAGCTACTTCATTGGAAGGTATTACTTGCTGTAACCCAACTAAACGCAATCCCTTATTTTCAAATCGGGCTAATATTTCGCCAACTAATCCCCTCTGAACGCCATCCGGTTTAATCATTATATAGGTAGTCTGCATATCTCCCATATTCTGCCCGACTAACCTCCCCTATTTCAACGCAAAGCCCAACTTGGTACATCTTACACTCAAAGAGCCGAATTATTGATTTGCTATCAGCACTTCGAATGTGTATGCGTGTACTACATATATTACTCATTTCTATGATAATGACTACTTCAGGTTGTTTATCTAGTGTGGAAGATACAATTAATCCTGAACAGGAATTATTTGATGATACAGTTTTTATTGATGAAGA
This sequence comes from Candidatus Thalassarchaeaceae archaeon, assembly GCA_046710875.1. Lineage (GTDB taxonomy): Archaea > Thermoplasmatota > Poseidoniia > Poseidoniales > Thalassarchaeaceae > MGIIb-O3. The sequence goes on along the minus strand of JBKEHQ010000005.1, from coordinate 30,083 downwards.
TGAACATATTAAATTGACATGGACAATTGACAGTGTTAGAGTTATACGAATAAATCTTGATCTCTTAGATGGACCTAATATTGATCTTTATACTATGACTGAACTTAATTATGCGGATTACAAAGAATGTAATGCATTCAATTATATTGTCAAACTAAGCGATCCTAATACTTCTAATGTAGATATTGAAGTTACTGTAGATGAAGGTACTTATGTTACGGTATTGGATAACACAGATTGCGGAGATGCGCAACCTCCCGACCAATCAGGTGGTAATCCACTATTAAGCGACGACAATGATCGGGCTAGAGTAGAATACAAACTTACTGCTCAGTAAAATGAAAATATATTATTAATGGAAAAATAATTACTTAAAAAAAAATTTAAGATTAAGTTATTTAATTCCGCCTTTCTCATAGCGTTGTGTCCACTTTAGTCTTCGTGGATTACGGCGTAACTTTAATGCATTTTTTCGAGCTTTACTATCCTTGAACCACATTACTGAACCATCTTTTTTAACAAACATCATGCCTGTTCCAGGTTCTATTTCTTCATGTGAGAAACTACAAATTCTTCTTTCTGGCATTTTAATAACCTACCTAGTTCCTAATCTACGGGCTTCTCGTCCAGTATCTCTTAACATTAGGATATCTCCTACTCGAATTGGTCCAACTACATTACGTGCAATTATTCTCCCAATATCTCTTGGATTATTTGAGTCATTAACTCTAACTTTGACTTGAGTAGCTTCTCCAGTCATCCCGGTTCTACCAACAATTTCAACAACTTCTGCTGGCCACGCTTCTTTTGCCATATCTTCAACTCCCGAGGTTATCCTTACTGTGACAAGGTCTCAAAGTGACCTTTAATTTCATTAAATCTGTCTTGAGCATCTTTTTCCATGCTAATTACAGCTACTGCTGCAGTTTTAGTTCCATTACTCATTCCTGCTGCTTCAGCAAGGAATGTTTGATCGGCTACATATATGAATGGAATATCTTTTTCTTTACAAATCATTGGAATATGGGCTAATAATTCTCCCGGACTTACATTTTCTGCCATTACTATCATTAGTGCAGTACCTCTCTCTGCAGCTTTGGTAACTTCATTGGCACCCTTCTTCAGTCTTCCACGTTCATTCTTCCCAACGGCCTTCACCATTTCATAGACTTGCTCTTGTACGTCTTGCGGGGTTTCAAAAGATATATGTACACTCATTAGATAATCTCCTCATGTAGGTAAGTCGGCGCACGACTTGGCTGATATAAACGCAACGCATTAAAAAAAACTTCCAAATCTGAGTTATATTAATTTTTTAATGCCCCTAGACAATGCATTAGCAGATTCTACAACTGCCCTAGGATTTGATAAAGAGTCGGTACTGTAAACGCCGTCTACATGATTGGCCATTTTTGTAATTGCACCACCAGTAAAAAGACCATGAGTACATGCTGCATGAACTTCTAATGCACCCTGTCTTCTTAGGGCATCGCTAGCCCTACAAATTGTTCCTCCCGTACTAATCATATCGTCAACTATGGCTACAATTTTACCTGAAACATCTAAATCTTTAGGTGTATGTTCTATCGTATGAGCATCAATTCTAGTTTTTTCTAAATAAGAAAACTCGCAACCTATTATTCTGGCGACTTCTGAGGCCCTCTTTATTGCGCCCTTATCCGGGCTTAGTATAAAATCTGGCATTACATCTTTGCTTAGCTTATCAGCAATTTCTGGCATAGAACTAACAAATTCAATTGGAAAATTTAATTTTTCAAGTACGGATTGCTCATGCAAGTCTAATATCACCATTCCATCACAATAATTAGTCAATAACTTACCTATGACTTCTGCAGATACTACTTCTCCTTTTGAAAATCTTTTGTCCTGCCTAGAATATCCATAGTATGGGATTGCTAGGATTATTCCAGGTCCAACATCTTCTAGATTTTGCGGTTCTTCACCTTTTAAATTTACTAAATCTCCCTTCCTAACATCTTTAATTGAATTTAATAATAAAATAGTTTTTAATATCTCGGAGTCAGGAAATGTGTTGGAAACTAATATGACTTTTTCAGATCTTACGGATTCTATTGCATCATTTGGCAATCTGACATAACCTTCTCCATCAGGAAATCTTCTATCTTCCATTATTACATGTTCCATGTTCATGATGTCAGCCAATGAACTCGCTATTTTTTGACCATTAGCACCGCTAACTATTGGCATATTGTTCTAGTCGAACAGTTCACCCTTGATGACTATGTCGATTAATATAAATTGTATTTGGTGGACATGACAAGATTTGAACTTGCGACCTCCCGGTTATCAGCCGGGTGCTCCAGCCAGACTAAGCTACACGTCCTTGTGTGACCTCGCGAGTTATACTTTGTTTTTGAACACTACTCACAAAACTTAGTCTTTATCAAAAACTACATCTTCACTGTTCAATTTTATATAACTAGGCAAAGTACTCAATCTTTTAGCAGAACACTTCAGTATTATTTCATCCAATCTAGCAGTTGTTCTTGATAATTGCCCAACTGGTACAATTATCGTTTCAGGTAGTGAATATCTAGTTTTCATCATAAAATGAGGCTTTACTATTAATCCCTTGTAGGTTCTTTTTATCTTTACCAATCCTATTACATTGCCTATGTCAGATCCATCATTATCTAATACTGCACGGTCTTTTAGTTCATCAGGGGCGAATAATTTTTCGTTAATTCTAACTGTATTTCTCCATCTCCTTTGTAATTCTCTCATAGATTTAGATAATTTTACGGCCCCATCTGATCGAATGCTATGTACTAATTCCTTTGACAAGGGAGCATATTCAGCTGGTTTTCGCATATATTCATTTGCCACATTATCTACAACTTGGAGTCTCATGGATTTAACATAATCATCACTTGGATGAAATCTTTCTCCTGTTATAACGCCCACTAATTTATCTCCAACATATACTTCTCTTTGTAGCAATTCTTGTATTCTAAATTCATCATTCATTGTATTTCCTCTGAAAGGTGTTTCTGCATCCCCGCCGTCTTCCTCAAGTAAGCCAAGGTAAGAAAGGCACTTATATATATTCCATAAACAAGAATAATTTTTCAATTAGAATTTTTGTAATAAAAGTAATTTTTCAATTGAAAAATCAAACTCACTTTGATTATTTGATTGATTATCAGAATTTAATTTTTAAAATATTTTTTTATTAACAAATCAGTAATTATGGAAAAAGAGATTCTCTTCAGAAAATGTTGATGAATGGGAACACTCTCGGACGATTGATGAACTCTGTCCTTAACCAATTAAGTATAGTCCGTAGTAAATCTGGAAACGCCGATACAACCGGTCTAAATGATAATTTTATTACAAAGTTTAGCAAATTGGATCCCTCACTGTCTCAAGCAGTCGATGAAGCAGTAATCAATCAAAATAATTTAATTAACGACTTTGGCTCAGATGTTCTTAAAATGGATGAACAAGATCTTATTTCTAAATTACAAAGCGATTATGTTAACTTTTATTCTAAGTATACGATTAACCCATACGTTGCAATTGCTGCAAGGGGTCCCTGGATAATTACCTCGCATGGAGCTGTTTTGCATGATAATGGGGGTTATGGGATGCTCGGAATGGGCCATGGGCCAATTGATATATTATCGGCAATGAAAGAAAACTGGGTTATGGCGAATGTCATGACGCCGTCTTTCAGCCACAAAAGACTTGCTGATAGACTAAGGAAAGAAGTTGGCCACAAGAGAAATATTTGTCCATTTAGTAGATTTGTATGCTTAAATAGTGGCTCTGAATCAGTTACCATATCTCTTAGGATATCTGATGTAAATTCATTCAATATGACTTCAAAAGGTGGAAGGCACGAGGGCAAAACTCCAAAATTACTTGCATTAACTCAAGGATTTCATGGTAGAACTGATAGGCCCGCCCAATTATCAGATTCATGCAAAGAAAAATATGATTCTAATCTAGCCACCTTCCGTGATCGTCAAAATTTAATTCTTGTTTCGCCGAATAACATAGCCGAACTCAGGGAAGCCTTTTCAAAAGCAGAATTAAATGGAGATTTCATAGAATTAATGGCAATTGAGCCAGTTATGGGTGAAGGAAATCCCGGGTTATGCATAACCAGAGAATTCTATGATGAAGCAAGAAAATTATGTACTAATAATGGTACTATGCTTTTGGTGGATTCTATTCAGGCCGGATTAAGGGGTCAAGGATGCCTTAGTATTGTTGATTATGCTGGTTTCGAAACCTGCGAAGTTCCAGATATGGAGACATGGTCTAAAGCACTTAATGCAGGGCAATACCCTCTCTCGATTGTCGGATTAAGTGAAAATGCAGCTAATTTATATGAGGTCGGAATATACGGAAATACTATGACTACAAATCCTAGAGCCTTGGAAACTGCTGTGGCTGTATTGGATAAAATAACTCCAGAACTAAGGAATAATATTGTTAATAAGGGTGCTGAATTCCTAGAAAAATTGAATTTACTTTCAGATGAGTTACCTGGATGCATAACCAAAATTCAAGGTACTGGGCTATTACTGAGCGCTGAATTAGATCCAACTAAACTGACTGTCATTGGCCCTGGAATGGTAGAAGAATGGTGTAGGTGCAATGGTTTAGGAATAATTCACGGAGGTAAAAATGCTCTAAGATTTACTCCGCATTTTGGCCTAACCTCATCTGAAATTGATCTGATAATATCTGTATTGAGGGATGCTTTAATTCATTTTACAAAATCCGAAGGTGCTGAAAATATATTGGCCCAAGTGGTATGATGGGCCAAGATATTTGTATCCAAGGATCTAAGGATTTCTTATATTTAGCACTTGAAGATAGGTTAAAACGTTCCGGAATAAATATTATTTCAGATCCAAAGAACGCTAGTAGTACAATTGGAATCGATACTAAGTATGAAGTTGACTTATTAATTGTCCCTAAAGGTAGTAAAAATAATAATGGCAGACTAGTAATTACTATTCATGATCTCATAATACCTACAGGTCATTCTAAATGGAGTCCAAAAGATATTTATTTATTTGTAGAGCAAATCAAAAATAATGAAATTAATATTATTGACAAATCAAAAATACATTACTTAGTTCATATTAGGGATGCCATTGAAGCTATATCTATGATCGTGTTATCTAATAATTTTCATGATTCTAGAGGTACTATGAATATATGTGGAAGAAGGGCATGGTCAAATGAATCTATTTTCAATGAAATAAAGATGTTATGGACAAGATTTCATAACTCAATACATTATACTCATACTACTGAATCTTTATCAAAAATACCAAGCATTATTAGTGAAAATAATAGAAAAAATAGAGAAAGGCCGAATCTTGATTCACTAAATAAAGAATTAATAAGAGCGGGAGGAGATGGCTGGCATCCCCTCACGCCTTTGCGTACAGGACTAATGGAATTGCTTGCACAAAACCTTTGAGTCCACTCTGAACTATATTTTTTTATTAGTTTAAGAAATAATTAACGAGTGTTCTTATCGTTTTGAACAGCTAGACGAACTGCTTGAGCATGAGCCTTCATCTCTTGCATAGCTTTTCTTACACGTGTTCCAGCAGCAGAGTTGCCACCGTCGTGTTTACCAGCATCTGTGAGTGCTCCAGTCAATTCATCAATCATTCCTTGTACCATATCGCTAACGGACATATCTCATCGCACCATAGTGCCATTATTAGCCATTACTGTTACTTAAAATCTAAATTCATTGTTTATTGAACAAATCTGCACCTAATATTGGAAGTATAATGCTTGCATCTCCTTCAACTACTACTTGGGGGGCAGTAGGTCGTATTTTACCCCAAGATATGGCTTCCTTCAACCTCGCACCTGATAAAGACCCATCATATTCTGGAGCAGTTGTTATTCCAACAGCTGAATCCAAACCTCCTCTATATTGATTCCACCAAATGACATGGTGCTTTGAAATTCCGCCACCTATCATTAATGCATGACTTTCTTTCGATGTCCACGTTAAATCAGATAGTATTTGTTCATCTGCAAGAAAGTCAATCATAAAATTTGGACTCTTTTGTCTGTGCATAAACAGTTGAGCACCAATTGCCCCATCTGATAATCCTGGAATAACAATGGGAATTCTATTTTTTGCAGCCCAATATAAAATTGAAGTTTCATCATTTATTCTGTCTCCAAGCTCCCAACAGAGCTCTACTGAACCGAAGCCAAGCCAGGGATTCTCAGGTCGCTCGATTTTACGCTTGTCTTCAATTTCCTTTAGCCATGGCAAAACTGTTTTTTCTAATATTTCTCCATAACATTCATTCGGTATCACTACATTCCCTAGTCTATTCAAACCTTCATCACCTAATGCAATATCATCTAGATCAAAATCACCATGAAAATAATCTTCATATGTACGCGCAATATCGTGATCTAAAGTTCCACAAGTTGTAATTATAATATTAAATTTTTTATTTTTAATGGCTTCAAGAAAAAATCCTCTTGTACCTGTAGCACATAAACATGCAGGAAAAGAAAGCCAATTTATTACTCCCTCTTGACCTGATTTAGCAATAGAATTACGCAATATGTCTCTGGCCTTTGCTAACTTGCTAGCAGTAAATCCTCCTGCTTGCCCCATTTGATCGATTAATGAACTAACATTATTAACAACGGAAAAATCATAATCCTTTACTGGGGTATTAAAATCACCTTTGGAATATTTCGGCATAATGAATCCGACTAAGGTTCTAAATTTGAATCCGTCGCATTTTTCATTTGATATATTCTATCTCTAATTGTAGCCGCCCTTTCAAAATCCAATCTTTCAGCAGCCTGTTTCATCTCTTTCTTTAATTTTTTAATTATTTGTTCTAGTTCTTCATTTTTTGAATCATCAAAATTATTAATCTCTTCATCAATCCAATTAGGTTGAGATATATTATCAACTAATGAATTATTACTACTCCATGCACCTACTCCTAAGTCAAATTTATTAGTAAGTGCATTAATTCCCTTCTTTGGAATTTTCCCAACTAATTTCCTACCTCCTTTTTCACCTTTACCTGCTACTCCTGCCATTAAGTCTTCAATTTCTAATCCCATCGTTGGAATACTTTTTTTGATAGTTTTAGGAGTTATATTATTTGCTAAATTATGTTTATTTTGCCTACTTCTTCTAGATATTGTTTGTTCAATGGCGGCCTCCATTGCAGGAGATATTGTGTCAGCATAGAGTATGACTGCTCCATGTTCATTTCTAGACGCTCTCCCGATTGTTTGAAGTAAAGCGCGTTCATTCCTTAGAAAACCTTGTTTATCAGCATCAAAAATTGCTACTAATGACACTTCAGGTATGTCCAAACCTTCTCTTAACAGGTTAATTCCTACAATTACATCAATATGTCCTATTCTCAGGGCTTTAATTATTTCAGTTCTTTCTAAAGTGTCAATTTCACTATGCAAGTAATGAGCTTTAACGCCCATTCTCTGAAAATATTCTGAAATCTCTTCAGCAAATTTAATGGTTAATACTGTAACCAAAATACGCTGATTCAATTTTATTTTTTCATTTATCATGCCTAATAAGTCCTGTACTTGACCCTCAGTTGGTCTTACTTCTATTTTAGGATCTAATAATCCAGTAGGTCTTATTTCCATTTTTACAATGCCATCAATTTCTGACAAGACTTGTTGCATAGTTCTTTTTTCTTTTGATTTTTTAATTTCTGAAGGAATAGCACCACCTCCGCTGCTAACGTGTAACAAACCTTCTGGAACTGCCTGATTAGTAATTTCAGCTAGGTGGCGTAACTCCCTCTCTCCTGGAGTTGCACTAACATATAGCATCTGAGGAATCAACTCTTGAAATTCTTTTATTTTTAATGGTCTATTGTCATAAGCCGAAGGCAGTCTAAAACCATGATCAATTAGATTTTTTTTCCGTGAATAATCTCCTCCAAACATTCCTCCAACTTGAGGCAAACTCACATGAGATTCATCCATAATTACAAGATAGTTACTTTTTCCTCCGTGAAATTTACTTGCATTTCTAGAAAAAAAATCTAATAAACAGTAGGCACGTTGTCCTTTTTCCCTACCATCGAAATGTAAAGAATAATTTTCAACACCTTTACACGATCCAACCTCAGATAACATCTCCAAATCAAATTTTGTACGTTGTTCAATTCTATGACTTTCCAATTCCATACTTTTAGAATCATAATATCTAATTCTTTCATCCATTTCATCTTCTATATCTCTCAAAGCATCATTAAATCTTTCTTCATCAGTCATATAGAATTCTCTAGGATGTATCCATGCCTCCTCAATTTCATCTAGTACTTCCCAAGATACTGCTTCACAAACTTGAATCTTTTCAATTCCTTCCCAATTGAATCTTATTCGTAGCGGATCATCCCTACTAGGCATCCAAATGTCTAATATTTCTCCCCTTAATCTAACATCCCCTTTAGTTAAATCTCCCTTTGTACGCCTATATTGAAGTCCAACCAAGTCATGTACGATATTTTGAGGATCCGACTCTTCCCCTGTACACAAACGTAAATGATTTTGCTCAAACACTTCGGGAGGATTCAAACCGTATATTATAGATACCGAACCTACGGCAATTACATCCGGCCTAGATACAAGAGAGGCAACTGTCGAAAAACGCTCTTGTTCAATTCTTTCATTCATTTGTAATTCCTTATCGATAAATAAATCTCTCCCTGGTATGTATGCTTCTGGTTGATAATAATCATAATAACTAACAAAATATTCAACTGCATTTTCAGGAAACAAATCTGACATTTCTTGCCATAATTGTCTTGCTAATGTCTTATTATGGGATAATATTAGTGTAGGGCGTTGTAATTTTTTAATTATATTGGCCATAGCAAATGTCTTTCCAGAGCCAGTTACGCCCAGTAAAACACAACGCTCTTGGCCACTTTCAATTTGCTCAACTAGTTTATCAACGGCTTGTTGTTGATCTCCAGCCGTTCCATAATCAGATTTCAAAACAAACATAATTACCACTTAACTGATTAGTTTCAAACTTCCCAAAATTAATGAAATCAATAATAACCACCCTGTGGACATAGATACTCTGAATAATACATTTTGAAAATCATCAAATTTTTCCTGAGATAAAATTACATAAATATTTACCAATGCCATTATTCCTGCAGTTGCTATGAACCATATCTCATCTATTGGATCAGCAATAGCAAAGCATGCAAACCAAAGTAATGTTAACTGTACTGAAGTTCTAGTTGTTACTTTTTCATTAAATCTTGCAGGAAAAGAATATATTCCATTTTTTTTATCATTTATGATATCCATTTTTGCATAATTAATATCGAATACTGTAATCCATAGCATCACTCCTACTGATATAAAGAAGATTTTAGGAAACCAAAGTAATCCAGTATATCCTTCGCCAATCCCAGTTATCGCGGACCATCCGTGTACGTCAGCAGCAACTGCTAACCAAGCACCCGCTGGTGCCAATGCGAGACAGGTTCCTAGCCATAAATGACATAGCCAAGTAAATCGTTTTGTATATGGATAAATAAAAAATACTAAAACTGGCAACCAAGACATCATTAATGCCACTTTATTCAACATTCCAGAACCAATTATCAATATTAAAAAGAACATTACCGATAATATCCAAGCACCTTTTATGGATATTGATCCCGATATGAGGTGACGATTTTTAGTGCGAGGGTTGGATGCATCAATGTCTTTATCTATTATTCGATTTAAAGTCATAGCCAAACCTCTAGCACCTATTGCTGCAAAAAATATCCACAAAATATTAGAATTGGTATTAGGAAACTGCTCTATTGCTATGATGTAACCAATAAGAATGAAAGGTAAAGAAAATAAAGTATGCTCTATCTTAATAAAACTTAAAATATCTTTTAATTTCATTAATAACCCATCCTTTTCATCATATTATGAACTTTTTCTAACAAATCTTTGTCATGCAATGTCACAGCTGGCCATCTTCTAACGGGTAGTGGGCCATTTTTGGATGGAATGGGTGCCGTTGCATCCCATGCTACTCTTTGTTTAGTTTCATCAAAATGAATATCTCTTCCAACATCAAACCTACAAAATAATTGCCAAAGTAATTTCCTTTTCCAATCATCACTTTTTAGATTAATATCATCATCAGTTATGAATAACCATTTTAAATTCTTTGAAGACTCTAAATTCCAAACTTCTTCACAAATTTTTCTTATCTTATTCCTTTGTTTTTCTGCATCCTCTTCATTGTATTCTTCAACATTTATTTCTGGTTTCGGTCCACCTTCAATATTTGTAGTTACTACCATCATCGAAGGCCTCAACATTCTAACATCAATAATTCCTTCTATTGCAGATGCCGATATTGCAACCGAATTAATATTTGAATTATTTTTATCAAATCTCTCAACTTCTGATTTTTCACTCGTTGCATCTATTAGCAACTTGGTATGAATATTTTCAATTGGCGATGCATGTTCTAATGTGTCTGCAACCATTCCTTCAAGAAATACTAAGTCATTTGGAATATTAACATTCGATTCTATCACATCTAGAAGACAATCTAAATCTTTAACTGGATGATTTTTATCTACTGCTATTATAGTTTTCAAAAACATCATTTGTCCTGCACCCAATAATCCAAGAGCAGTTTTTCTACTCTGTCTTGGATATCGTTGCTTGGAAGATACAATGGCAAGATTATGAAATCCAGTTTCAAGTGGTAAGAATAAATCTATTACATCCCTATGTTGGAATTGTAATACGGGTCTAAAAGAATCTCCAATCGCTTCCCCTAAATATCCATCTTCCATTGGAGGAACTCCCACAATCGTCATTGGAACAATTGGATCTTTTCTATGAGTAATTTTAGTAACATGCATAACTGGGTAATGATCTGCTAATGAATAATGGCCAAAATGATCTCCAAATGGGCCTTCAAGACGAGTTTCACCTGGAATCATGTAACCTTCAATTACAAAATCACATTCTGCAGGAACAAATAAGTCATTAGTTTTACATTTAACTATCTTCAATCTCTTTTTACCTAATAATCCAGCAAATTCATATTCTGATAAATTATCTGGCAGGGGTGAAATAGCACTAAAAATAATCTCGGGAGGTCCACCGAGGCAAATCGCAATCGGCATTTTTGTATCTTCAGATTCAGCCGCATGATCTGCACCATGTTTATGTGCTTGCCAATGTAAACCCAATTCCTTTGGTCCAAAAACCTGACTTCTGTACATGCCCATATTATGTTCTCCTGTTTTAGAATCAGCAGTTATTACAAGTGGCAATGTCATAAATGGGCCACCATCTAACGGCCATGTGGTAGGTATTGGTAATTTAGTGAGATCTGGATCATCAATAACAATTTGCTGGCAAGCAGCTTTCTTAACCCTTTTAGGGGCCATAGACATACCCTCCATTGCTAAACCCAACCCTTTCCATGGTGCCTTCAATATGCCACCAATATCCGGTTTCATTAGTGCAACCATTCTATCTCCAATCTCTCTAGGCTCTTTAACACCGAGAGCAAGATTAGTCCTCTCTCTTGTTCCAAATAGATTCATTGCTAAGGAATATTTACTGATACTGCCATCTGCCAATCGGGGTTGATCAAATATTACTGCCGGTCCCCCATTCTTAACTAAATAATCAGCAATACAGCCTGCTTCAAACTTGACATCAACTGGATTACTAATTCTAAGCAGGTCGTTTCTGGCTTCTAATTCGCGGATGTATCTTGCCATATTACCCCACTTCATACAACGTCGAAGCACTTGGAGGATGAGAATGTTCGCTTTTTAACGTAGACATTTGACCGAGAGATTCTTTGACATAAACCGTCTCGGAGTACTATGGCAGATGACATTAAGGCGTGTGATGTTTTGGTGATAGGTGCCGGACCAGGCGGCGGAAATGCGGCTTTACATAGTTCTAGAGCCGGACTTTCTACAATAATTATTGAAGATCATAAAGAAATAGGGACACCTGTTCATTGCGGTGAATGCATTTCTGATATTGCATGCGATAATCTCGATTTAGAATTACCCAAACATGTAATCAGTAAACGAGTAAATGGTATAAGAGTAATTTTTCCTGACGGCACGGAAAAAAAATTAACTGAAAAGGGATATGTATTAGAAAAACACCTCTTTGAGAGATGGATATGTGATGAGGCTGTATCTGAAGGTGCTGCAATACATCTGGGACATAAATTAGATTCAATGGAAAAAATTTACAAAGAAGGTAAATTTTCTGGATGGAGATGCGACGGTAAAGGTGATAATTTTCCTATTGAAGCAAAAATTGTAATAGATGCGTCCGGTGTAGCCGGTATTTGTTCCAGATTACTTAGTTTAAATCCTAGGCCGAAGGTTATAGCTGGTATGCAATATGAGATGTTGGAGGTTCCAACAGATGACTATCTAGACTTTTATATCTGGCCAAAATATGCTGAGAAAGGATATGTTTGGATGATTCCAAAATGTGATGGTAGGGCAAATGTAGGCTTGGTTACCGAAGATAAATCTAGGACCAAAAAGGGCCTTGATGAATTCATTGCAAATACCCATTTCAAAGATTTAGAACAAGTAGCACCTCCATGGAAAATCAAAGGTAATCCTGCTTTTGGAGGAACAATTCCTATTTCCGGCCCTCATGAAAATACATATGCAGACGGATTAATGCTTGTTGGCGATGCAGCAGGATTCACATCTCCCTTATTCGAAGGTGGATCTCACCTCGCCCTAAAATCTGCAGTTTTTGCAGCTCAAATTGCGTCTAAAGCCGTATCTTCGGGAGATATAACTTCTTCATCTTTGGCTGAATATCAATCATTGTGGAAAAATGAATTCCCCCCTTATTCTAAGATTTTAAGTGGTAAATCAGCACTATTTGATTTATCTGACGTCGATATGTCATTAATGGCTAGATGCTTTCCTAATGAAATGAGTAATATGGGGCCACATGGAAAATTAGCGGTTTGTTTCAAAATCTTAGTTCTAAGGCCTTCATTATATGCTAGAAAAATAATCCCTGCCATGTTATCTTTTGGCTATTCTCGTGCAAAGCATTATGGCTGGTGATGACATACTATCATTTCTTGGGCAAATGCTGCTCATAGTTGCATTTTTTCTATCTATTTATCACATTATAAATAATAAATCAAGAAAATATTCTCGTCTTAGTGATATTACATTTATAATACAGTCTTCACCTTTTTGCTTACTTGTTTTTGCATTTTTAACCGATGCCGATTCTTTAACATTGGTGGCTGAATATGGGGGTTCTGAACTTCCAGTTTTGTATCGTATTTCAGCAGTATGGGGGGGTAGGGCGGGCCCCTTACTCCTATGGGCATCATTGATGGCATCAGTTACTTGGATTATGTCTCAATTAAATAATGTTGATGACTTAACATTGAAGATAATGCATTTTTGGGTCTCATATCTAATATTTATTTCTTGGTTATTAGATCCTTTTTCGCCATATCAAGGAATTAATGGAGAATTAAACCCATTACTTCAAACAAATCTTATGGTAATACATCCGCCATTGGTATTTCTATATTATTCTCTTTGCATGGCTACTGCGACTGTTGCCCTTGCTGGAATTATTCAAAAAAATCATAGTAGAATAATTCATGATCAATTACTTCCTTGGGCACGTTCTGCTTTTTTCATAGGGACTCTTGGAATTGGACTAGGTGGACTTTGGGCATATACTGTTTTGGACTGGGGGGGATACTGGGCATGGGATCCAGTCGAAACCGGCTCTATACTTCCATGGATTACTTTACTTTTGATAATACATGTACGTTCAAAACCAAACTCTAGTAGTGCTTATTCTATTTCTCCAGCACTGGGGATAATTACTGGAGTTTTAGCGTTGCACGCTACTTTGGTGACACGTGCCAATGGAGTATGGGCATCAGTTCATGCATTCGTAGGTAATGAAGCAAGTACCTTATCTAAGGATCCATATTTGAGGATAATAGATATTTCCGATTTTACTCCCGTAGGAATCGAAGTAATGTCATACCTTATTGCAATAATTATATTGGGGTTATTCTCAATTATTCATCTCTACAGAGAGCAATCTTCTAATTTGCTTTTAGGTGGAGAAAAATCATTTTTTGAGTCAAATAACTATATTTCATTAGCACTACTAATATTTTTCTTCGTCATAGGAATTGACATTGGTTCAAGTGCAATATTGGTACTAGGTATGGTTATTTTGTTTCTAATGCTTCATGAATCATCTGAAAGACCTGCTTTTCATTGGATGTTAGCAGGCATAGTTTTGATGTTATATTCTAATTGGTCATGGTCAGCAAATATTTATCAATCATTTTTAGGAATGATTCCATTTCTTATTCCTTGGTTCTTATCTGATGTTGAAGATGACATCTCAGTCTTGGTTAAACCCTTCAAAAATACCTCTCATAGGACCCAATTAGCAAAAAATATTCCTTGGTATGGCGGTGCAACATTTCTCTTATTGACATGGATTCTTCTAACAGTTGAAATAGAAGGCAGTAATATTTTAGCACATGAATTTTATGGTGCACCATTGATTGGTTTACTAGCAATTGGATTAACGCTATATTCATGGGGAAATTCTGTTACATCCCGTGATGGAAATATACTATTATTTACATGCTTATTAATTTCTATAATTTTGGCATACCTTTCAGACGATATATATCTTCCCGGAGATCCGGGCCTTAGTGTTACACCAACTATTTCTAGGGGCGCTTTAGGATTATTCATGTTAACTTGGCTAATTTTTGCCTTACCTCCAACATTTAAAAAATTATATTCGACATCAAGAAATATAATTTATAAATTAAATAAAGATGGTTTTAAGAGTAGAAATTTATCAAAAAGATTTCGATTATTGGGGTCCAACTTAGCACATTTTGGAATATTATTATTATTAATAGGACATGTTTTTACTACAACTCTTGTAGATAGAACAGATCCTTCCCACCTAGTTACCTTGGTAAAAGACCAACCTATAGAGCATAAGGGCTATGATTTCATTTTTACGGATGTAGAAAAAATAAATTCTAGTGATCCTGAGTATCCATTTTCCATTGGTGATGGATATATTGGAATAATAATTGATGTTATGAAAGATGGTGAAAAGATAAATCAAATATCTCCTGGTATGCTCAGATTTACAACTGGAAATTCAGTTTCCCCAAGATCTGAGGTTGATAGATTCTCTACATTGTATGGAGATACAATTGTCATTCTTGATTTTTATCAGTCTCAAGAATTATTGGAATGGATGACATTTGGCCAGTCCGAAGAAGTTGATAGAGTTAGAATAACTGTACATTCTTTGCCAGGCAGCCATTTAGTGTGGTCAGGTTGGGTCATAATCATGCTTGGGAGCCTTTTTTCGCTATCTTCTGGAGATATTAGGTCTTCAAAAGAAGAAGAATAGTAAGATTTATTTTTACATTTTAAACCGTTTGAATGAAAAAGGGTGAGCAAGTCGCCGGGTTGTCCGTGGAGGCTAATAGAATGGAAGAAGGCTCAATTATTCACATTGATTATGATCTATTTAACGCAAGTACTGAGAAGCTCATTGAGACTACTCGAGAAGATGTAGCAAAAGAACACGAAGTATTTGATGAAAATCGTACCTATGCCCCTATGATATCAATAGTAGGATCAGGAAGACTCATCAAAGGGTTTGAACTACATTTGGCTGATGCAGAAGTGGAAACAGATTATAATTTTGATATCGATGCATCTGATGCATATGGCGAAAGAGACCAAAGTCTAATAGAAACTATTTCTCAAAACGTTTTACTAAAGAGTGTTAAAGATACAAATACGCTACACATTGGTGGACCTGTAGAGATTGGCGGAAGAACTGGAATTCTACAATTCTTGAGTGCAGGGAGGGCAAGAATAGATTATAATCACCCATTAGCTGGAGTAACTCTTAGGTATAAATACAATATAATAAAGGTTGTAGAAGACCGTAAAGAACGTGTTGAAACATTACTGAAGATGAATACGGGTCGTGAAGATTTTGAGGTTGAATTCGATGGTGATGATATGACAGTAACATTGCCAGAAGAAATTTCTTATGATCAAAATTGGCCATATGCAAAATTCTCTTTAGTTCAGACAATAAGGGAAAACCTTGGAGTGGAAATTGTAGTTTTCCGTGAAGTACACAAACCTCGTGTAATTGAAGAAGAAGAATAATTTTCTTATAATTAACATTCGTAGGTTTAATGTCACATGACTTCTTAGCAACAGATGCCTCAATGACGACAAAAGGGTTTACTGAGCCAAACGGCATTGACGTTCCCTATGAGTACCGAGAGGCATTCAATAAATGGATTCAAGTTATGCTACTCTTTCCGCACAGTTATGGGAGATGCTAATGCACTACGTCCACTTATGGCGATTATGTGTATTTGTTTGCTAACTAGCGGATGTCTTGGCTTAGCAATGCAAAGAGAAATAATGGAAGGTATGCGTGATCCTGTTATAACTCTAGAGAAGTCTGATAGATTTGGTTGGGATTATACATTTGATTCTTCATCGGACTTAAATGCAATTTTGTACTCTAATGAAACTCCTATTATTTTTGATGAAACAGTTTCAAAATTAGTCATTGAGTTTCGTGCCCAATTTCCTTACTCATCTACAATTGAAGATGCCGTCGGAAACGAAACAAATGAATATAGATATGTAGAAGTAAAACTATGGCAACCTGGTCAAAAATCTGCCGGAGGAGATCCATTTTGGGAAGAAAAGGCCACTCAAGATTACTCTTTACAAAGATTTACATTTGGTAAAAGTGATTTAATATCGGGTGAATGGAGTTTTGAAGTTGAAGCCCGAGGTTATGGAATTGATGCCCCTATAGATCAACTCTCTTTCCATGACCATTTCGAAGTATATGCAACAATTACGAAGCCATGTGTACAATTTCCCGAAACTCAAGAGGGTTTAGAGTGCACATTTATCTCTGAATTAGAAGAATAAAATATTTTCGGTTATGCGTAGCGCTTATGAATAGAAGGCAGGTGGCCGCGCTACTGAGGTTTAATTATGGATGAAAGCATGGCCCCTTTGGTACCTTTTGAAACATATGAGCAACATGCTGTACATATAGGGACTAATCAAAAATCTGCAGACATGAAAAGATTCCTTGACACAGAACGTCAGGATGCTGCGGGACTTCATTTAATAGATATTAATCAAACAGATTCAAGGATAAGGACAGTTGCAAAATTCCTGTCAAACTATGATGCTGATAGGATTCTAGTTGTTAGTGCCCGACAGTACGGACAACGTCCGGCAAGAATGTTTTCTCAATCTATAGGCTCTAAACATATAGTTGGCAGATTCATCCCTGGGACGTTAACGAATTCACGATTACGTACATACATGGAACCAGAGGTAATTATAGTTACAGATCCAGCTGCAGATTCTCAGGCTCTAAATGAAGCAGTTAATACTGGACTTCCAGTTGTTGCAATTTGTGATGCAAATAATAAACTGAGAAATGTTGATATCGCCCTTCCAGCCAACAACAAAGGTCGACGTTCGTTAGCACTGATATTTTGGTTACTTTCTCGTGAAGTTCTCAAAATTCGTGGTACGATTACTGATGCAGATTGG
This sequence comes from Candidatus Thalassarchaeaceae archaeon, assembly GCA_046710875.1. Lineage (GTDB taxonomy): Archaea > Thermoplasmatota > Poseidoniia > Poseidoniales > Thalassarchaeaceae > MGIIb-O3. The sequence goes on along the minus strand of JBKEHQ010000005.1, from coordinate 12,360 downwards.
GAACGTTCCCAAGATGTTTCAGATTGGGAATCAACTTTCTAATTTCCGACGTTCTCATAGGTGAGTTATTTTTCGGCTCAACAATGGCGGATACTGCTATCCCACTTTTCTTGGCACCGATGGCGGGAGTATCAGATTTAGCATACCGATTACTTGCACGTGAGTGCGGAGCAGACCTGACTGTTACAGAATTCACTGCAGCGGCCGGCTTATCAAGAAATGCCTCCCACTCATGGTTGAAAGTTGAAAGTCATCCTAGGGAGTCTCCATTCATTCCACAGATTTTTGGAGGAATAATAGAAGAAATGGTCCATACAGTAAAATTACTTCAAGATAGGGCAGATATTATAGATATTAATTTTGGTTGTCCTGCCCCAAAGGTATGCAGAAATGATGCAGGGGCTGCATTATTAAGGGATCCTGATCGAATTGTAAAGATGGTTAAGTCTTGTTTAGATGTCGCCAAAGTTCCAATTTCTGTTAAAGTAAGATTGGGTACCGGCAAAGGACCTAACACTGCCCTTGAAGTAGCGCAAAGATTAGAAAAAGAAGGCATAGAAAGAATCTGTGTACACGGAAGAACTCTTAGGCAAAGATATTCAGGTTTAGCTGATTGGGATCAAATAAAAGAAATTGTAGATGGAGTAGATATTCCCGTAATAGCAAATGGAGATATTGTAGATTCTAAAACAGCAAAGATGTGTATGGATGTTACTGGAGCAGCAGGTCTGATGATAGGTAGAGGTGCAATCGGTGTACCAAATATATTTCATGATATTAAGAGAGATCTTCGTTGGGACTCCAATCCCCCGCCTTGGAAAAATCAAAACCCAGCAACTGCTAGACTTTGGTGTTGGAATAGATATTTAGAAATTAGTAAAGAAGTTTATGCAGGCCAAATAAATAAAAATCTAAAAAGGCATGCAATTTCATTTACCAAAGGATTATCTGGAGCTTCAGCAATGCGTGTAGAACTTCATTCAGTTAATACTCAAGAAGAACTTGGTAATAGAGTAACCAAATACTTGGAAGAATTAAACTATCAGGAATTGACTGCATAATCTTCTAAAAGCGCTTTATCTAATCTTTCAGCAACTGTATTTAATCTTCTCAATATTCGTTCTACTTTGGTCATTACAATTTGTTTTACTTCTTCTCCACCTTGTCCTGAAATTATAAATCCAAATGGCATTCTCCCTCCTAATGTGTTCAATAATATTTTTTGTGATTCAATGGGCAAAGGTTTCAAAAAATCCTCTACTTTTTTAATACTAAGATTTTTAGTTTTTGCAGCATCTAATAATTTATTAGCAATTTCATCATCTATTCTTCCAAGTCCACCTCTGGTCCTCAACCATTCTTCACCTCTTGCATCATATTGGCGTATTATTCCTGAAAAAATATCTTGAGCTATCCTGTCAAACATAGGCACTCTTTCAACAATTCCTGAACTTCTAAATCTATCAATAGTTCTTTTCACCCTAGACCGTGTTTCAGATAATTTTTCAGCAATTGATAATATTGTTATTGGATTAACAGATGAAGATAATTCTATGAATATATTCTTGGCTAATTCATCTTCATTTTTTGTCCTATCTCCATTTAGTCCTAGGTCTTCAATTAATGAATCTAGCCTATCATGTCCTTTTTTAGATGGTGAAGGTTCAGATACTTTTATTTTGAAATTAATTTCTCCCCTATCATTTAAAAACTCCATTCTTTCTTTAGACAGATGAATATATTTCCCCAATTCAATCATTCTTAATTCCATAATCCCTCTTGCTTGTATGGATAATAAATTAATTGATGCAGTTATACTGCCACCTCTGAGGACATAAATATGCCATCTTCCATAACTTTCTGAAGAAACCAATCCTGAATCCCTTAACTTTACCATTTGATGATGCATTCCTGTTTGAGATAATCCACAAACATCTCCAAGATCGCGTGTGTCCCAGCCCTTTAATGGCTCTAAAAGTAATGCATCTTTCATTATTCGATGTAATGCACCTAGTTCCGCATCTTCCCACGATTCCGATTTACGCTTAACTAATCCAATTGTATCTAGTATCCAAGAAAGTAATATATCGGGATTTTTACTACCTGTTGGCATAGGCATCTCAATTAGGTTTAGCCTAATCACATCATTACTCGCGTATCGTAAGGCACAAGAGCATTGGCTATGTTATTGGTAATATTATGCTAATTCTTTACGAATATCTAACCACGGGTAATCAACTTTGGATCGTGCAAGACTTTCTAGATGGGGTGCCAAAGATATTTTACTTTCACATAATATCCCCCTTCCTCTTAATACTGAAACAGCTGAATGAACTGAAGCACGTGATCTTCCTAAATCACGAGCCAATTGAGCTTGTGATACTGGATTGGGAGATTTAGATAATCTTGTAACTATATTCTTTTGAACAGTGGACAAGCCTACTGGTAGCATAGATGCAGCCGTATATTCATCAGTAACCCCTGTCCCTTCTAGTATTTCCACTTGTGCAGGTGCACCCGCATAGTAACATGTTCTGCCATTTACAGGTACTACTGTGACAGTTTTTTCGTTAGTTAATACCCTTAAATGATGTCTTAATGTGCCATTTGCAGCATTTAATTGTCTCATTAATTCCCTAAAATGTATCCCAGGTGATTTCTCAAGTGTTGATATAATTCTACTTCTTAATGGATGAACATAATTTTCATGTTGTGGTGCAGATAGTGCTCCTTGAATAAGTGGAGTTGGTAAAAAGGGAATGATGGTACAAATGCCAAACGCTCCACCCAGCATTGCTGTCAAGATATCAGCAGTCAAAGGATAAGTGCTACGGAGTTGTTCTAGCACAGCCATATCGTAAATCCTTCCATCTTTCCCTTTAACTATAGAAGGTCTTATGTTTCATCAATGCTCATATTTTAAAATTATTTTTCTTTAACAACTCTACCTTTTTGAATCTTCATATATGCTACTAAGGGACTCAGTAATCTTCCAGCATTCCTGCCATGTTCCGTTAATTGATATCTGACTCTAACTGGGGGGCCTTCATCCACAATCCTATTCACAAGTCCTAACTCTGCACAGTGAGTAAGCTTATCAGAAAGAGTTCTACTACTAATTCCTGTTAACAGTTTCCTCATTTCATTAAACCTACGATCTCCTGCAATATATAATGTAGATAATATTTCAATACTCCATCTTGAGCTAAAACTAGAGAATGCCTCAACTGCAGCACTTACTTCCCATGCTATATCGTAACCTTCACTTTCGTTATATGACGCAAAAGTTTCTCTTATTTTCGTACCACTTTTTCTAACGTCCTCAATAGCTGAATCTATAAGTTTGAAATCTTCATTTGTAACAATCATCGGTTCCCTTACCATGGTATCAAGTAACTCGCACACTATCTAGTGTATAAATTACACCTCGATGTGTTCATCAATACTTATCTATTAATATAGTTATATTCTTGCGTACGGTGTAGAATTAACACTTAATATGCGAGGGGAAAAAATGGATAAATTTTTAGAGAATTGGGTTGAAGAAGTATTTGAGATAACTGAAAAAGAAGAGAGTATTACCAACTCTTAAAATTTAAATAAATAATTATATTTATGAATTTTTATATTTGGCTCTTCTTCCTTCGATTAAAGCAGATAAGCCTTCTAACGAATCAGATGTACTAAATATATGTTCTAAATTATCTAATTCCTGCTTCAATCCTTGATTAAATTCTGTATCCTTATTATTTGCAATATCTAATAACTTTGATGCGATATTCAGGGCTATTGGTGCAGTTCGAGATAGGGACTTTATCTGTTTAGAGACTTGATTATCACTCATATCAAAATCTTCTAAATCAGATCCATTTAGGATACTATATAAATTTTCATCAGTATAAAAACTTCTTGCAAATTTAACTATTGAATGACTTTCATCTATTGAATTTTTAAGATATTTATCATTATTTTTACCCAAATTCATAATCTCATCAATGGTTTTATCAATATCATTTACATCAACAAGATGGGTCAATAAACCAAATGCCTTTGCTGTTTCAGAATTTAAAAAATTACCTGCCAGTATTGCATATCTGGCAATCTCCAATCCACAAATTCTAGTTGTTCTCTGAGTACCTCCTAGGCCAGGATATATTCCTATATTAGTTTCCGGAAATCTAAACTGTGTTCTATTTGTACCTATCCTATAGTCACAAGAAAGAGCAAGTTCCAAACCTCCACCTAGGGCTAAGCCAGTAGTGAGCGCAATAGTAACTTTAGGACTATTCTCAATTTTATTTAATACTTCATGGCCATGAGCAGTAAAGTCATATATTTCTTGGAATGAATCCTCGTTTATCTTATCTACGAAGAATTTTACATCTGCTCCTGCTACAAATGCTTTACCTGCACCTTCTAGTACGATTGTATTTACACTATTATTTTGATTTAATCCGTCTATTACATCACCCAACTCAGTTACTAATTTAACATTCAATGCATTCATTGCTTCAGGACGATTCAACCTTACTATTGCAATACTGTCATTTATTTCAACATCAATATATGAGAATATAAAATCTTCAGAAATATTAAATTGATTTTCTAATGTAACTGGGATTTTAAAATTGACTAATTTACAATACTTTTCAGCCATACGATACGCTTCTTCAATCCCAATCCTATTAGCTATTTCGAATGGGCCCTCATCCCATCTAAGGCCGACTTTAGCACCCCTATCTACATCTTCCTTAGAACATATTTCTTCATCAACTATTTGCCCTGCTACTGCAAAAACTTGTCCCAATAACCTCTCTTTGACAATTATAGATAAGGTTCCATCATAATATTCTTCATCTCCTATTTTCCATAATTCTCCTTTATCAACCATTTCTCTAAGATTTTTAGCACCATTATATCTTGGAGTATCTAGTTGCTCTGCTAAATAATCAGTGGCATGTAGGGCAATTGTTGGCCCTGTTAAATTCATTAGTGCAAATGGCCCCATTCCTATGTTAAATTCATCACGTGCTATTGAGTCTATTTGTGCTGCTGTAGCTACACCTTCTTGCAGTAAGATGCATGCCTCATTTAACCAAGGAACAAAAAATCTGTTAACTACAAACCCAGGTCTATCTTTACAAATTATAACTACTTTGCCCATTGTTTTACAATATGTTTCAACAGCCTTCAAAGTATTTTTTGTTGTACTTTCAGCAGGAATTATTTCTACTAATCTATTTTTTGCAGGATGATAAAAGAAATGTAATCCAATAAAACGATCAGGTCTACCGCTAGATTTGGCCAAATCATTTACAGAGAGTGATGATGTATTACTTGCTAATATTGTATGTTCATTACAAACTTGATCGAGGATAGTAAATACATCTTTCTTGACATTAAAATCCTCAAAAACTGCTTCAATTACTAAATCTGTTTTAGGATCTACATTGTTAGTCCCAACAACTCCAGAGATTTTTTCTTTAATTGCGTTAACTTGATCAATATTGAATATTCTTCTTTCTAATGCTTGTTCTAATAAATTTGAAATTATTTCTTGACCATGATTAACCCACTTCTCTTCTCTATCTACCATTTGTATTTCAAAATTCTCTTGTGCAGATTTCTGAGCAATGCCTGAACCCATATTTCCGGACCCAATGATAGCAACAGTCTTGATTGAACTCATATACTGCCCAAAGCAATCTTGCCCATATATTCAACTGATAAACGACCTCATTTCACAATAATTTATGTCAACTCCCTCTTTCCCAAAAGAATATGGGTCATGCTAACCGAGTAAGTATGGCGATTGTATTCATTCTTGTGATGTCAATATGTAGTCCTGTAATAGCTAAGGAAGATGGTAAATTTAATTCATCAAATGGTTGTAGTTGCCATACTTCGAATACGCCAGTCACAACTCCGACTCATAATTTTCCTTCTACATACACTCCAAATCAATCGTATTCCATATCGATTGGATTTAGTGGAGGTGTTACAGGTTCTGATGGAGGATTTTCTTTAGAAGTAAGTCGAGGTACTCTTTCTACTGGAATGAGTATTGGGAGCGTCAAGATTAATTCTGCTGGTAACCAGGCTACTCATACATCTCCCGACTATCGAAGTTGGGGACTTTATTGGGATGCCCCATCAACGGGTTCAGGAAATGTAATCTTTGAGTTAGCTGTCTTATCGGCAAATGGTAACGGAAATAAAAATGGGGATTCATGGGGAATCATCTCTCCTTTTACTTCTACAGAAATAACTACGAACAATACGCCTCCAGAAGCAAACTCATTATCATTTATACCTATTAATCCTACTAAAATGACAGGATTATCAATTAATTATACATTTTTTGATTCTGACGGAGATATTGAACAAAATACGGAAATAAATTGGAAGTTAAATGATGTCGACATTTCTGAAGTAGATAACTTGCCTTCTTTACCAAATTCTTTAATCACCAAAGGAGATTATTGGAAAGTAACTATTATTCCATCCGATGGCATAGATTTAGGAGAAAATATCTCATTAGGACCTATATTAATTGGTAATTCCCCACCTTCAGTTACAAATTTTTTCACCTTTCCTGAAAATCCTGATGATTCAGATGGAATATCTCTATCGTATAATTTTTCAGATTTAGATGGAGATGATGAAGAAGGTACATCAATTCATTGGTATCTTGATGGGTTAAGACAAAATGAAATCGATAACTTTACTTCAATTCCTAGCATAATGATTAGGCCTGGGGATATTTGGCAAGTATCGATAACTCCTAACGATGGCCAAGATTTTGGCCAGGTTATTTGGAGCAATGAAATAATTATTGGTGTTTCTAACACTCCGCCAACGATAATTATCTCACCATTCTATTATGATTATTACACGAACATTGATGTCCAAGCTTCGATAAATTTTTCAGATATTGATAATGATGAAATTCAAGACTTAGAAATTATATGGTTCCAGAATGGTATCCAAGTTTATTCATTAAATAATCTACAAATAGTGCCTTCAACATTAACACAAAAAGGGGAAAATTGGAATTTTTCTGCTAGAGCTAGTGACGGATTAACGTGGTCAGTTTGGGCAAATTCTGATAACGTAACAATCATAAATAGCCTTCCCATTATAAATTCAGCAAATATAATTCCAAATAAAGAAATAACTACTGTCGATAATTTTCATGCATCTTGGATATATTATGATGAAGATCAAGATGAAGAATCAAACAGTACCTTGAGATGGTTTATTGATGGAGTATTAATGCCTGATTATGATGGTTTTAAGACTATAAATTCATCATTTACAGAAAGAGGGCAAATATGGTCATTTCAAGTCACTCCCAAAGACGGCGTTAATCAAGGATTATTGTTAGAAAGCCCCTCGATATTAATTAAAAATGCAGCTCCGGAAAAACCTCAAATATATCTGGAAAATGGAAATGAAGGCTCTCTTAATTTGATGAATGGACTTAATTCTACTGATAATAAAAATATCTTTTCTCAGTACAATCTAATAGCAAAAATTGATTATTATGATCCAGATGATAGTATTCTCAATATTGATATTCAATGGTCAAGAAATGGTTTTCATGTTCCCGAACTAGATAATTTGACATTTGTTTCATCTGAAAGATTGGAGCCTGGACAAACATGGACTATTTTAGTTGAAATAACTGATCCATTGGGGCTCAGTAATTTCTCTATCCTTTCAATATCTATATCAAATAACCATCCCGAAGCTAGAATTTCATATTCTCCAGAAACTATCATTCCCGGCGTACCAATTATGTTAGATGCTTCAAAATCATTTGATTTAGATGGAACAATAAATAGTTGGTTATGGACTATAGACGACTATCAAATAAATGGCCAGAATATAAATTTACTACTTGAAACCGGGCAATATTTGGTTCAACTATCAGTTACGGATGATATGGGGTCCCGCAATACAACTTATGAGACAATTATTATTGAAGATATTTTAATTGTAGATTCAATTATTGCGTCTTTGGATGGATCTGACATAAATCTTGAATGGGCATGGAAAGGAAGTCCCACTGATTTTAATATTTATAGATCAACTTCTCCAATTCTTTCACTATTTGAAGATCACCAATCTAAAAAATTAACTCCAATTGCAACTACATCCGAAAGTAAGTGGTCCGAAAAAGTACCTATTGGAACTACGCTATATTATTCTATAACGACGTACTATGATGGCGAAGAAGTTATTTGGATTGGTGAAAATGGCACTAATATAATTAGTATAAATGCCTCTACTGCATCTAACTTTGATGCTTCAAATTCTTTTGATTCATCAACATTATCAATTCCACTATCAATTTTGTTAATCATGATGGGAATTTCAAGTATATTCTTGAATGTTCTTAAGGGGAGGAAAAGAATTTGAAATCTAGAATAATCACTTTAATCGGATTATTTATTATTTTATCATCAACAAATATGACTTTAGGTAATCCGGGAGGAAACGAAGATGGAAATAGGGATTTTACATGCGGAGGGTCATGTCATGGAGATCCCTCGCTCTCTCAAGTATCCGAAGGAAAAATTTTCATCGATGCCAATGAAATAATTTTTGCAGGTACTGCAGTATCAATTAATGTAAATGTTAGTTTAGAGAGTTCATCAAAAGAAAACCTTCTCGGGGTTTTTCTTTTGAGTTCCTTGAATGGCAATGGTGACCAACCTAATGATCATGGTTGGAAAATAATTCAAGATCCTAATGGGGGAATAAATAATTATGTTGAGGTCATGATTCCGAATAGTGGAAATGTAATATTAACATGGATATTAACCGCACCTATACAAATTGGTGAGCAAAATTTGTATGTCCAAATTAATCATGGTAAATTGAATAATCCTGATAATCTAGCACTGACAGGAGTTTCTGAAGCGTATAATATTAAAATTCTATCCCCTCCAGAAAATTTACCCGGATTTTCTGATACTTGGATTGCTCCACAATACCGTATATCTGGAGACAATTCACCATTAATAATAAACACAAAAAATACAAATCAAATAACGGCAAAATGGAAATTAGAAGGTGATAACACTATACATCAAGCACAAATTAATCCTATTAATGAAAATTCTTGGGAAGTATTTTTACCATTCACAACTGGAGATATAGAAATAAAATATATGATTACGACATATAATGATGATTTTCCAGTGGAACAACCATGGTTAACTATTGGTACTATTCCACCAGTTTTTGCAGGTTCATTACTTGGCGCCAGGCTTCAAGCATTTGCATTCACATGTATAATAACTGGTTTTATTATTAGTCTACAATCTGCATTTAAATCTCAAAATGATAAAAAACAGATTAACTCTAAAGACTCTAAAAATGAGGATATTAAAGCAAAATTAATCAGGAGTTCCGAATACCCTGGGTGGCTTTGGGATACAATAGCCGAAAAGTGGATTCCAGAAAATGATGATAAAAAGGAGATTCATAAGTAATGGTCGGAGCAGCAACTTTTCATGCCGCAATGGTAGAAATAACAATTGGAAGTTTGACACTATCTGTAATTTGTACAATTATGTGTTTACAATATGCATTTAAATCGCCAATTGATAAATTCAATATTTCAGAAAATAAATTATTAACGATGGACAGGGCAGCACTTATTGGGGCTATTCTAGGTACAATAATGATGCCATTTTCTATAATGTCCGGAACTCTTTCAGTAGCCGGAGATCCTGCTGGCTCGATATTATTATACAATAAATTTGTTTATAGTGGATTAGCATTGGGTTTTTGGGTTTCATATGTTATTGGAAGAGTACGGTTAGGACCAAATCTTTGGAAGAATAAAAAGCTTAATATTTTACAAGTTTCAACTGCGATTTTAGCTTTCTTTATGACTATAACGATAGCATCAATTGGAGGAAAATTAGTTAGAAATGAATCATTATTGGACTTAATCCCTTTTTGGTTCCCTATCAATTCTACAATAGTTATTCATCCATTATTATCTATTATAATAATTTTAACTGGAATTTGTTCAATTATTACTGTATCAAAATTCGGAGAAATTATTGAATACGAAGATTAAAAAATAATTCTTTTATTCTTTTAGCATGTTCCTGTGGGCTTAAATCTAATTTTAGTATCTTCTCTCTGCCTGCAATCATCCACCTTTCCCTATTATTAACATTCTTTGCTTGTTTTAATGCTTCATGCCAACTAGAGATATCATCTCTTTCTAGTAATCTACCATTCAAATCATCACTTATTGTATCTCTAAATCCGCCTTCATTTACAAATATAGCAGGTGTTCCAACTGCAAATGCTTCTATCGGAGTCAATCCAAAAGCTTCTCCATACGCCATACTAATTACAGCCCTTGAATTTCGCATTAATGTCACCAGTTCAGATGAAGATAATCTTGGTGCAACCCAAAAATTTACTGACAATCTTTTTGCATGATCTTGTAGTTTTACTATGTCTTCAGGGTTTCCCCCTCCAACATGAACTAGTGATAATTTAGTGCCAGATATCATTGAAATTGTTTCCCAACTCCCTTTTACAAAACTTGCTTTGCCTATGGCAACCACATAATCATCATCAGAATCATATGGATTAACTATGTCATTAGTATCTTCTTGAGGGAATTCCGATATATCGACACATGGCCATAAAACGCCGGTTTGAATTCCATATACTAGTTTTGCTCTTTCTGATGAATAATTTGAGTTACTGCTTATTGATGAATGATTACGATTATTAAAATTTTTAATTATTGACTCATCCTTCATTTTGGCATATGAAAGTAATAATTTTGTTAATTTTAAATTTCTTTTAGATTTGCCTTGGATATCAAAATGCAATACGTCTTCATGTAGGCCCCTATGTGGCTCTAATAAGTGTAAATGACAAGGTAGATTTACTGGAATGTATTTTAATAATCCAAAACTTCCATCTCCGCTTACAATATGAATTGCATCTGCAGACTTTATTTCTAAACTCAGTCCTTCACAATTTTTCCATGCTCTTGTTGCAGAATTAATTCCGATATCCAATATTGTAGATATTATATCTCTAGGCATTTTCCATGGATTTTTTGGAGTAAATAATGGAATATTGAACTTTTTACATAATTTTTCTAGTTCTGGAACTGAGTTGAGTGTAGCAACTTTTACATCAAAAAATTTTGTTAAGGAAGGAATTATTCTTAATAAGTCCCTCTCCGCACCACCCATGGCAGCAAAACTTCCCTTTGCTACTATTAATGACTGATTTGTATCAGCCGAAGTCTCGGCATAACTGTCCATAATCTTTCAGATAACACGTTCTCATTTAAGTTCAACATCTCACGGCGAAGTCATGGTTCGACGAGTTCTTTTGGCTCGGGGCGGTTCGCTATCCATTACAAATGGACTTGGTAGAGCCCATAATTCAATTGTTTCAGTATTAAATCGAGCCCTGGTGCCTAATTGGACTAAAGTAAAAGTAATTGAACACCAAATTGTTTCAAATATATTCTTAAGTATTTTTAAACGATGGAAACAACACCCAAAACTAGTATCGGAAGAAACATCAAAAATGGGAATCGACCTTTTACATATAACTGATCAAGAACAAGCTCATTTGGTACCTCATAATTCCTCAATACCAGTTGTGGTCACTATACATGACTTATTTCACATCAGGCCAAGAACAATTGGAGCTGGTGATGTATATATTTCAGTTGGCGAACAAAAACCAAATATGATTAGGAAAAGAGATTTATTACGAATAAAGGCTGGAATCAATAGAGCCGATCTTCTGATTTGTATTTCAGAAGAAACAAGATCTGATGTTAAAAAATTATTTCCTGGAAAAGAGACAGCATTAGTACGAAATGATATAGATATTGATTATTGGAATCCATATTTAAATCCAATATCTAGAGATATTATTTCTGAATATGATGATACTTCAAAATGCTTATTAATTACTGTTGGTTCAAATGATAAACGAAAAAGATTAGATTTTATTGACGAAATAATTTCAAATCTTCCTAATGACGTCAAAGAAGATATAAATTTAGTCAAAATTGGAAGCGAAATAAAAGCGTCCGAAGTACAACTTATATCATTTTTCCAGCATGCTGAAGCATTATTATTTCCAAGTATTTCTGAAGGTTTTGGATATCCTCCAGCCGAAGCCATGGCTTCAGGATGTCCAGTGGTGGCTGCTAATTTACCTGCGCATAACGAAGTCATTCCTCATAATTGCTTAATTGATCCAATTAATATTGATGCTTGGGTTTCAACTATTAAGAAAATACACAGTGAATGGCTAAATTCAGGAAAAACAGATAGGATACCTGAT
>JBKEHQ010000004.1:0-38382 GCA_046710875.1 Candidatus Thalassarchaeaceae archaeon | reverse complement strand
TTGGCGCTTCTGTAGGAGGGACTGTGAGTCACATACATGATTGTGTTTGTGGTTCAGGAAATCACCATAGAGGAGAAATATTTGCAGTAGATATATCCCCAAGGATGATGAGAGATTTAGTTCAATTATGCGATAAAAGGCCTGGTATCTTTCCGATACTTGCAGATGCCAGAAATGTATCTGAATTATCTCCTTTTTTACAAAAAAAAGTAGATTGGTTACATCAAGATTTAAGTATTGCAGATCAGGCTAAGACTTTTATTAAAGTTTCAGAAGCCTTCCTGAAGAGAGATGGAGTCGCACTTCTCAGCCTAAAAGGAGCCAGTGAAAGGAATTCTGAGGGAGATATGAAAATTAGATTTCAAAATGCAAAAACAATTATTGAAAATTCTAGACTAAAAATTATTGAAATTATTGATTTAAAAGGCTTAGAAGAACAACACATATTATTCAATTGTAAGTTGAGATAATAGTAAATTACATTAAAAAAAACTTGCTAAAGTAGAAAATATCAATGGCAATGATTGGTACGCATTAATATGCCTGAATTACCAGAAGTTGAGACGGTTCGAAAAGGACTTGCTAAACATTTAATTGGTAGGACCATTATAAATGTTGAATTGAGAAGAAAGGATTTAAGATTTCCATTTCCTGAAGATTTTAAATCTAAAATAGAAGGAAATAAAGTAGCAAATATAGGTAGACGTGCTAAATATCTATTAATTAGGTTAGAAAATCATATTACTTGGATTTGCCATCTTGGGATGAGCGGCAGATGGACATTGCTTGGCGAAGGTAAAATCGGAATGCCGGGAAAATTTGCACATGGTGCAGAACTAGGAAGTGGAAATGGACCACATGATTGGGTAGTCATCCATATGGATGATGGAGGAAAGGGAGTCTACTCAGATCATAGAAGATTTGGGATAATGGACATAGTAAATACAAAAGATGAGGGTTTTCATAAATTATTGAAAGACATAGGCCCTGAACCTACTCCTGAATCACTTACTCCTGAAAAACTAACAGATAGGTTAAGAGGGAGGAAAATGAATATAAAGAGTGCTTTATTAAATCAAAAAATTGTTGCAGGACTTGGAAATATATACGTATGTGAAATCCTAAACAGGGCCAAAGTTTCACCGAAAAGGATAGCAGAAAATGTTTCTGGAAAAATTGGAATTAGTAAGATGATTGAAAGGATAGTCTTTGAGACACATGCCGTCATCGTAGAAGCCATTGATGCAGGGGGTTCGACACTTCAGGACTTTAGGGGAGTAGATGGTGATGATGCATTGGGTTACTTTCCAAATTCATTCATGGCATATGGCAGAGAGGGAGAAAAATGCCTAAATAAAAATTGTATAGGAATAATAAAAAGAATTATTCAATCGAACAGATCAACATTTTATTGCCCTAAATGTCAAAGATAATTTTTTATTCAATAATAGATGAGTTTTCTATCCCTTTTATCAAAGTTAAAAGCATTAAATTTAATGGAGTTGGCATTCCTAGAGATTCTCCCCGAGTTATTATTTCACCACATAATGAATCTATTTCAGTTAATCTATTCGCCATTATATCCTGTAGCATAGAACATCTATTATTAGCAGTTGATAAAACTACATCCATTAACAGATTTTCAATATCAATACCTGACATATCAATACCTGATGCAACCGCAATGTGAGATGCTTCACCCATACATGAAATAGCCTGCTCCCACATATTTGATATTGATTTTATAGCTCCGTTTTTTAAACCTGTTATTGCACATATAGGATTTATTCCTATATTAATTAATAATTTAATCCACAGTTCTTTTCTGATATCATTACTCCAAATAGGGGATAGATGCGATTCATTTAGTAACTTTATAAAATTTAAAGCTAAATCTGATGGCTTAGAGTCATCCAAGTTGCCTATTTTGATAATACCTCTTCCTTCCCAATAAAATGTATTTTTATTGTGCCAAGCTCCGTGAGTCACGGTAGAGCCAAGAACTTTTTTTTGACTGAATTTGTCAGACAGATAATCTAAATGACTGAGTCCATTTTGTATGCCCATAACGAATCCATTATCTGAAAGTAATTTTGATGCTAGTTCAGACAAGACTGGAATTGAGTTTGACTTACCGCATATCAGCACAATATCACAAGAGTGCATTAATTCCTTAGGAATTGATGTATTTTCAGTATCAATTAATTCAAAATAATTAGAAGGTATATTTTCCATGGCACCTTCTGGAGAATGTATGACAATTCCTTCCTCCAAAATTTGTTTTAATTTGATCCCACGAGTCCCTACTACCAAGTCAGCATCGGAATCAACCAATGCAGAAAGAAATAATCCTCCAATTGAACCTAGTCCCAATATTGCAATTCTCAAGTTGAACACCCTTGTAATGGGCACCTGGCAGCAAGATGAATAGTTATCCCATTATCATCAACTTTTACCCAAACCGCCCTGTGAAGTAAGTCATTACTTTTTTCATTAATAGATATTTGGACGGTATCATTTGAATTAACCTGCGAAGGAATATCCACATCCCATATTTCAGTATTAATTGAATCTCCATGCCACTCAATTGATATTGACATATTTTTAGATTCCCTGTTGGAGATAGTAAAATTAGAATTAGTTATTTTTTCTCCAATGGAACTATTTTTAATAATTATATCTAATCCTTCTGATAATGTATATTTTGATATAATTTCTGGACCATCACATAATATTAACCAACCTGAAGAAGGCATTATCAGAGTACCATTTATGACTTCCCCCTGTTTAAATTTGATAGGTGAATATGCCTCAATTAACCAAGACCAATTGGAACCAACTTCATTTATTGAATCCATAGATTTACAAAATGAAGGATTATTCGGACCATACATAATTGAATATTCAGAATTATTTGAATTGAACCACTCAGGAATTTGCCATTCGGTACCTGATATCATAATTTTAGGATTAGTATTTTCAATAGGCATATCCCAATTTAATGTTGAATTATTGGCCATTTTGAATTCTATGGAAGGCCCATATTTACGAAATTGTTGATCTACGCGGTTTGAAGACATTATTGCACCTTCATATCCTCGGAGGCAAAGATCATTGATCCCCTCATCAGGAATCGTGGAGTTGATAAATTTCCAATATGAATTATTAGTTGATAAATTTCCAAAGTCGCCTGTAAGTATATTTATTTTAGTACAAATAAGTGGAGTATCGGAATCTTCTACCAATTCCCAAAAAACTTGTGTTGGACCGGAATAATTTTTATTTGATATCTCGATGAGATGTTCTTTTTCATTATCTATGACATCAATTACTATTTTTAAATAGATTTTTTCTTCCATGATTATTTCTGGCATTGTAAGGAAAATCTGTACATATTTTTCTGTATTTTGAGTAATATTATTAAATATACAAATTTCATCACCACTAGAACAATCAGAAGTAATTTCCCACAAATCTGAATTACTACCTTCTAAACTAAATTGTAAAAAACCAGAGACCGGCAATATGCCGTCAGGTTCAAGAGGTATATTGATAGTTATGTTTTCATAATTTATAAAATATATATCTTCATCCCAATTTTCAGTAGAAAGTCCTGAATCATAACTTTCTAAATTTGAAAGTGGAGTGATACCTGGGAAACCTAAAATTAAAATTAATACAAATGCGATAGTAGATTTTGATTTAAAATCTTGACTAAGAGTGTCATTGTGATCGACTACAAATGGGCCAACTACATTTTCAGGACTAAAACGTTGCCATGCGGCAAACGCAGATAAGAAAAGCCAAGGGAGGTAATCAACAGAAGCGAAAATAATTATCATAAATATCAATGAGCCTATGAATAGTGTTGTTTGTTGACTGCCAGATTCCATCTTTGATTGGCCTAATAAAGAATAAACAATTCTATCGCCGGGAAATCCAGGAATAGGCAATAGTAGTATCCATCCAATCATAGATAAACCAATGCCAGATATTCCAATAGGATGTAGCCATTGAAGCCTTAGTTCTACTATATCTCCAATGAAAATTGATGAAATAAATTGAGATAAAATACTTGATGTGAAAACTATGGGAGATTTGGTAATTTCTGGAGGTTCATTCGAAGTCAACATTAGACCAATCATAGTAAATATTAAACCCATAAAAATAATCATAACAGGAACTATAGATTCTATTATAGCTAGCCTTTTCCTATTTGGAAATGGTATAAAATCTATTCTTTTTTGAGATATCAATCCTGCTAATCCGAATGGCCATACAGGATATAATATTGGAAATATTATTGGGATCATAAGTCCTGTTTTTAAATTACTTTTACTAGCAATAAATGATCTTAATACGCTAGCAAATAGAAGTGAAAAAATTACTGGTAATGTGAAATAAATTAGAGACTCTTGCATTGTATTCATACTTAAAATATTTTTATTAGGATCATATCTCCCCAACCATTCTGAACCGACAATAGTTAAAAATAGAGACATTAATGACCAAATAGATAATTGCTGCCATTTCTTGAGAGTTTCACCAGAAGGAGGTAGGGCCCTAATAGTAAGAATTGGGATTGAGTGCTCACTCAGAGTCCCAATCATACCCAAGGATTTAAGATGATTATTGAGTAATAATAAAGCTTCACTAGAATTATGCCCATTTGCTCCTTTAACTTCCCATGACCCCATTTTAGATGACTCATTACCAAGAATAAAGTATCTTGAAGAAATTACCTCATATAATTCTTGATTACTCCAAGTTTCTGTATCCAATGATAATCTTTTAGAGTCGTCCAACTAAAATCACCTCTATAGTTCCACGGATAATGTTTGATGATAAGATACTTCGTACGATGAGTATTACTTATTCTTGAATCGCTTTAGCCTGAACGTCTCTTCTCTTTCCATTTCTTCTAATCTTAATTGGATAAAAGATTGTGCTTCCTTCATTTCAGGAATCACAACGAATTCAAGGGCATTGACTCGTCTTTTAGTCGCCTCTATTTCTTCGAGGAGGCGTTTTAAGGTAGCTTCCATTTCTGCAGCCTTTACGATTTTAGAAATTAATATCGAATATGCATCGGCGGATTCGTCAATATAAGGGGAGCCCCCAATTATTCCTGTCGGCCTTGTTTCAACGGTTGTCGTAAGATTTGTTCCATCTACTTTTGGAACTACTACTCCCATTATGTTTCTTCTAGATACCATTACTTCAGGCCCCGAGGTTGCTGCGATTGCTGCACTTTTTACTGCCAATCCACCTTCTATTGATGATGCTAAGGCGATTGATTTTACCGCATCGCGGTAAGTTCCAACAAGTTCTTCCCTGGCTTTAATCATCTCTGCCAATAATGTTCGGAATTCAAAAAACAGTCCATCTCTTTTCATCTTTAGAAGATTGTACCCACTCGAAGTTTGCTTAATCCTACGTTTTAGATTAATTAATTCTGAACGCGTAGGCTTAATATCTAGTGCCATATTTCTCATCTCCTGACTATAATTTCCAAAACATGATCATTCTTTTTTATCTGTAGGATGATATTTATCAATCCACTTCTGATCTAAACGTACAAGATACTTTGTATCAATATTTGAGAGTAATTCCCATGCTAAATCAAGAGTTCCTTCTTGAATCGGGCGATCTTCATCTCGACTTTGTCTGAGGAATTTATCTTCAAAGATATCCGAGAATTTAAGCAACTGTAAGTCACGCTCATTTAGAGCATCTTCACCTACAATGGCAACTAGGCCTCGTAATTCCCTTCCCTGTGCATAAGCTGCGTAGAGTTGGTCAGATACTGATTTATGATCTTCCCTAGTTTTCCCATCACCAATACCTGCATTCATAAGCCTAGATAGAGAAGGCAATACGTTAATCGGTGGATATATTCCTTTCTGATGTAGTTCTCGGGAAATTACAATCTGCCCTTCGGTAATATATCCTGAAAGATCAGGTATGGGATGAGTGATATCGTCACCTGGCATAGTAAGTATCGGAAACTGAGTGATAGATCCTTTCTTTCCTTTAATTATTCCTGCACGTTCATATAACATTGCTAAATCTGTATACATATAACCAGGATATCCCCTACGTCCAGGAACTTCTTCACGGGCAGCGCCAATTTGACGTAGTGATTCACAATAGTTAGTCATATCAGTATAAATGACTAAAACGTGGTAATCCTTTTCAAAAGCAAGATATTCAGCGGCAGTAAGGGCCAACCTAGGAGTAATTAATCTCTCTACAGCAGGATCATCTGCAAGATTGACGAAAAGGCACGCATTCTCGAGTGCCCCAGTTCTTTCCAAATCATGAACGAAGAAGTTATATTCTTCTGCAGTTATCCCCATAGCACAGAAAACTACTACGAAATCGTCATCACTGTCAACTAGTTTAGCCTGCCTAGCAATTTGTAACGCGATATCATTGTGAGGGAGTCCGGATGCACTAAAGATGGGCAATTTTTGCCCACGAACTAATGAAGTGCACGCATCAATTGCAGATATTCCAGTTTGAATAAATGTATCTGGACTCTGTCGCGAATAAGGATTTATAGCTGCACCAATAATATCTGCCATTTCATCTGGAACTATTGCAGGACCACCATCTCTTGGGCGGCCTGCACCATCGAGAATTCTGCCAATCATATCAGTACTAACTGGTAACTTAAACACGTCTCCGAGAAATTTAATCCCAGTCTGCTTATCAATTGAAGCAGTACCTTCGAAAACTTGGACAATGACTTGGTCATCAGATGTATCTAGTACTTGGCCATTCTTCAAGGTTCCATCAGTAAGTCGCAGTTCAACGATTTCTCCAAATGCAACAGGTTCGGTTTTATTTAGGAACACAAGAGGTCCCTTTACATCAGTAATTGTTCTATATTCTTTTCCAGTCATTTATAACACCTCTCAGTTATTCTCCATAGTCTCAGCAATTTGTGCCTTCATAGCTTCTATCAATTTGTCAATCTTAACGTCATAGCCAGATTCGAACCTTCCTCTCATGAGGTCTGTTCGCGCTGGCACATTTACTACGTCTTCAAGAGAAGCACCTGCTGCAAGTGCTTTCTTTGATTCTTCTTGGAATGTAAGAATGGCGTTAGCCATTGTATACTGTAACTTTAAATCAGTGTATGTATCTACATCATGGAAAGCATTTTGTTGTAAGAAAAATTCTCTAATCATACGTGCGACTTCTAAAGTCAACTGTTGATCAACTGGTAAAGCATCGGAACCAACTAATTGAACAATTTCTTGTAATTCTGCTTCAACTTGAAGTAAAGCGCTGATTTCAGTCCTAATTTCAGGGAAATTACTGTTAATGTTGTCCCTGTACCATTGATCAAGCGAAGGTGGATAAAGTGAATAAGAATTTAGCCAATTAATTGCGGGGAAATGCCTTTGACGTGCAAGACCTGCATCTAACCCCCAGAATACTTTAACAATACGTAGAGTTCCTTGGCTTACTGGTTCAGAAATATCTCCTCCCGGCGGTGAAACTGCACCAATCACAGATACTGAGCCATCCCCTCCTGCGAGTGTTTCTACACGGCCTGCTCGTTCATAGAATTCTGCAAGTCGGCTAGATAGATATGCTGGATAACCTTCTTCCCCTGGCATCTCTTCTAAACGGGATGAAATTTCTCTCATTGCTTCAGCCCAACGACTAGTAGAATCTGCCATTAGAGCAACATCATAGCCCATATCTCTAAAATATTCTGCTATTGTAATCCCAGTATACACGGAAGCTTCTCTTGCTGCGACCGGCATATTCGAAGTATTAGCAATCATAGTAGTCCTATTCATCAATGCCTCTCCTGTCTTGGGATCTATAAGGTGAGGGAATTCATCAAGAACTTCAGTCATTTCATTACCACGTTCTCCACATCCAATGTATACAACTATATCTGCATCTGACCACTTCGCCAGTTGCTGTTGGGTAACTGTTTTTCCTGAACCGAATGGCCCAGGTATTCCTGCTGTTCCCCCTTTTGCAAGTGGGAAAAGAAAATCTAAAATTCTTTGACCTGTTTGTAAAGGAACTTCTGGTGCGTGCTTCTTTGTGAAAGGCCGTGGAGTTCGAACTGGCCATTTTTGCATCATCTGAACTTCCGTACCATCTTCAAATGAACAAATTGTCTGAGTAACATTAAATTCCCCAGAATTAATACTCTTAATGACTCCTGAAGTTCCAGGTGGGACCATAACTCTGTGTTCAATAGTTTTGGTTTCCTGAACCGTTCCGAGAATATCTCCTGAAGATACAGAATCTCCTATATTTGCAGTTGCGTTGAAGTTCCATATTTTTTCTAAATCAAGTCCATCTGCGTCGACACCTCTTTTGATGAAAACACCCATTGTTTTCTCAAGTTCTGGTAAAGGTCTTTGAATACCATCATAGATTTTAGTCAAAAGACCTGGTCCAAGTTGAACAGATAAAGTCTGCCCTGTCCTAATAACTGGCTCACCGGGCCTAACGCCTGATGTCTCTTCATATACCTGTATAACGGATTGGTCGCCGTGTAATTCAATTACTTCACCCATCAAACCTTCATCGCCCACTCGCACAACTTCATACATTCTTGGCGATATTCCTACTGCAGTCACAACTGGTCCAGATATGCGATAAATCACTCCATTTTCTTCACTCATATTTAATTCACTTCCATTTATTTTTTTCTAGGATTTACTTCCACAAATCGACTCCTAGTGCCGATTTGATAGACTCTCTGAGGGTATTATCCTCTTCAGTCCCAATGCCCAATACTGTAGGCGTGATACTTTCAGAAAGTTGTGTTCGTAATCTTTCTGGTAGGTTTAATAGATCAGAGTTATCAATCACAATAACGCCTACTTCTTTTTCATTCAATAAAGACTTCATTGTAGAAGTCAATTCCTCGATATTTTTTGGATTATGTAATCTCAAAATACCTGCAAGCTGGAAACCTAAGGTAAAATCAAGAGAACCTACTACAGCTATTTCCATAATTATTCACCTCAAAAATCCATATGCGATTCTAAAACCTCGGACGTGAGGCCAATTGCCTTCCCTCGAACGAGAAGACGAAGATTTTGTATCTCAAGCACTTTACGTTCTATGTAGTAAATTACAGGGAATGATGAAACAGGATTAAGATACGCAAAGCGCTTTAGCATTGCGTGCCTTTTATGAGTCAATAATGATGCAATTGGATCTAGTGAACCAGTTATACTCGACTGATTAAGTGCTTCATCAAAGCCATCATCATCGAAAGATTTACTGCGCCTAAGGGCATCGACTATAGTTTCTTGAGATGTTGATTGCGATACCTGTAACATCACAGAATTAGGAATTCTTCCACCTTGAATAATCGTCTGTAAACGTTTGTCTGGAGAAATATTCTGACGTAATTCACGAAATTGATTAATTATATTAAGGTGATCTATTTCAGTTCTAATATATTTCATCAAATGTATGTTAGAGTCTTTTCCCTTAGATACTTTTAATGCATTACTGTAATATTGACGATCTAAAGCATCTTCCATTTCTTCAAGCGTAGATTCGGAGCCTTCGAGCTTTGCTAATTCATTACCCCATGGAGTTCCAGACATTGCATTAGCCGCCTCAGAAACTGTCTCGGTAGTTCGAACAATTTCAAGCCATGATGTATTCATAGGATTTTCCGAAGGTAGAATCTGAGATTCTATTAATTCATCTGAACACCCTCCATTAACTGCCCTAAGAACTGTTTTAGCTTTCTCATATGCAAATCGATCGACATAAATTGAAACTATCGATTTAAGTGGGCCTTGACAGAATCTCATTACTTCAGATAAATCGTTATCCAGGTTATGAAAAAGTGCTGCCTCTACAGCATCCGCACCACTCATTCGGGCAGAATATATATCCATCTCGTTTCGATATCCTAACTCTGCGATACTTGCGCCAATGGAATCTGGCCCCAATTGTAACAATTGCCGCATGCGGGTTGTGTCGATTAGAGATGCCTTGCGAGCTTTAGCCCTAGCTGATGCATTGTAAATATTAGAACGACCACTTACTACCCCTGCCATACAATCACCTTTTAATTATCAAATAATGTTTTATTTACAATACCTAGATTATTTTTCCATGCTTCTTCTAAACGATTATCGAAACGGTAGTCAAGTACCATTGATCGGTCTTTTGATTCAAGGACAAAACCACCTAGTCCCTCTACATCTTCGCCGAGTGTAAAATTTCCATCATCGAGTGCTTTACGATCGATTGAAACCGGACGAAGAACCATATCTTTTCCAGATTTACTCGCTTCATCCATAAGTGATTTTAAAATATCTGAACGGCCTTCAAGATTTGGTGAAGACACCATTTCTTGAATAGAATTCCAAGTTGCATCTAGTTCTTCACGTCTAGCGATTAACAGATGCTTTTGATTAGCTTGTTTGGCTGAAGCAACAAGTTCCACCGATAACTGTGCACTTTCTTTTTCTGCTCGGACATTCATATCAGTAGAAAAAGATGAATTTTCCATCTTGGCTTGTTCTTCAATTTTATTAGCTTGTTCTTTAGCCGCCAAAATAATCAATTCAGCTTCGACTTTAGCCTGTGCTGCAATTTCATATGCTAATGCGTCCAATGTCATATAATATCTCTCCTTTTTATTCTTGGTCTCCGTTGATATTACTTAAGTAAGAATAGAGCTAAGAATCCGAAAAGTACAATGGTCTCAGGTAAAGCTGTAAAGATTAGTCCGTTAACGAACTTACTACTATCTTCTGCAATCATGCCTACAGCTGCTGCTCCTATAGGGCCTTGGCTTAAACCAGTACCAATTCCACATAATCCCAGAGCTATTCCAGCACCTAGCTTAGCATATGCTACTGCCATATCTCCAGTTTGTTCAGCTTGTACTCCACTAGCAATCATCACAATTGATGTTATAGCTAGCACAATACTTAGTCCACTCATTTTATTTTTATTATTCATATTTTTTTCCTCCATTTTTTCTAAGCATAATAGCTTGGAATGTGATATCACTCAACCTCCACGTGGCGAGTTCGAAAACCGAAGGGCAAGAATACCTCTCCGCTAGAATCATAATATTGCCTCATCCATTCTACAAAATGAAGCCTGGCTGCATGGATGTTAGGACTAAATACTCCGAGGCCCCATGCGAATAATTGGACTAATAACCAACCTAAAAATAATACTATAGCTAATGGATTATATTCTAAGAGGGCATCTTTCATTGGATCCCACAACATGTTGCCCGTTTCGGCTATTTTAACTCCAACGATCCCGACAGCAAATATCCGTACATAAGATATTACTGACGGCATCATACCTATTGCTTCGATTGGTGCCAAAATTAAACTTATCGCCAATGGTATGCCATGATAATTATATAGAGTCCACATTAGCATAAACACTGCTATTATGGCAATTACAGCCCCTGGAATCATCATATCTTCTGCCTCACTTGGACCGAGGTAACCATATGAGAACATAAAGCCACCGAGGAGCAAAACAATCCATACACCATGTTCAAAAAATGCAGCCAGTAAACCTACATGGCCATGATCAGTGCCGTAGAATAATACATCTCTGAAACCTATTAATCTACCAAATATAATATGTACAAAACCAAGATATATTGTCAATATTATTAAATCTTCCAGATTAGTCGTAACGCGATGGAATGGATAAGCCAATTCTATACCAAATGGTAGTGATTTATGCCAAGCATGATAATTATGAGATGAAGATAAAGCAGCTTCCGGATACAAGAAGGAAAGTGCTTCTGCCGGGTTATTATGATGAGGATGAATTATTTCCCATCCTGCAAATTCAGCATAAAGGTAACCAAAACCAAAGGTTCCTAAACCTATGTAAACTAGGAATTTTCCACCTAAATTCATCATTTCGTTTGAACCTGAACGTTGTATTACTAGTGCGCCGAGACTCATTGTGATCAATCCATATGCCATATCTCCAAGCATCATTCCAAAAAATAATGGATAAGTGAAAAACATAAATAAAGTTGGATCAATCCTACCATAAGCCGGCCTACCGACTGCATTTGTGAGTAGTTCCATTGGCTTACTTATTTTTCTATTTGCATAAGCAATTGGAGGCATTTCTTTTTTAATAGCGTGATCTGAATGCCCGTGCCCCCCATTTCCAGCTTCAATAACAAACGGAGAAACTTCCATGTAAAGGCAAGAATCGGCTAAAGCCGATAAAACCTCATTCGAACGAGACATTTCGATCCAACCATCTATCAAAAATGCATGATTTGATACTCCTATTTTAACTGGTGCAGTCAAGATATCATGTTCTCTTTCTAGCAATTCTAAACCACATACTAAAGAGGCCCCAAAATCTTCAGACCATGAATCTATATCGTCAGAAATAGATTTTTTTTCTTCGGAAATTGTAGAGAATTTTATTTTTGATTCTGATAGTAACGAGTTTGCATTTCCTTTTTGGTTAATTGGAACATTGATTGCTTGAAATCCAGCATTATTTAATTTAGATTGTATATGATGGGAATCTTTATTTTTGATAAATATGGCTATTACTTTAATTTTATTGGATATTCCTGTGAATAGTAGTCCATCATATCCCATGTTTTCGACTATATCAATATCTGAAACCGTACCTACAAATGAAGTGATATTGTCATAATCAGATAATAATTCAACATCAATATCCAAAGAAGACAATAATTCCAAAACTTGTATTTGCTCGATTAAAGAAGATAGTTGATTCTCAGCAATATCAAGTTTTGTACTCTTCTCAAGTAATAATTCTACTGCATCTATCAAAGATCCGTCGAGTTCTGAACGAACTTTGTTTACTGGCACTTGTTCACTCGGCCCTTTGGCATTTACGATTGATGCTGCAGAACGTAACTTTGACAACCTTTTTCCAATTATTTCGGCCTCGTCCTTAGGAGTCCCTAGGTCAATCCCATCCTCCGAACCATCATATTCTATGAAATGTAAAGCATTAAGATTTGCTAATGCATCAACTACATCATCAATTTTACTTTTACTTCCAGCAGCGGTCAATCGACCCATTTGCTGAGTATTTATTTGGGACATATTGAAACCACCGAATAATAGAGTTATTTACTGAATGCATCTATGACTATATTTACAGCCTTAATACGATTTTTATCACCAGATTTGTGTATATTTTCTTGTTCCAACTTTCCATCGGTAGATACAATTTCAGCTTTCGAACCGGCCTCGGAACGTGCTTTAGAAATCAACCCCTGTGAATCTAATTCTGAATTTGCACGTCCTGAATTTATGATTTCATTAGCATTCTGACGTGCGTTTGAAATTATTGAAGAAGCTTCCTTATTTGCCATTTTTATAGATTCGGATGCGGCTATTTCTGCATCTTTTATTGCTCTTAGGACATCTGCTCGAGACATAGTAACACCTTGTATGGCTGCGGGACTTGAGAGTAGTTTATCATGGTAACCTACATAAGAGTACAATATTCTAAAATATGTAATCTCGAAAACGAACTAACCAAATATGAGGGACAACTAGGCGTTATGTGGATACAGAAATAATTGGAGAGTCCGATTGGAATGAGTTGCAACGTAATTTAGAAGCTACGATTCCTGTTTATGACAAAATAAATAATTTTGCCACACTGGGGCAAGTTAAAAGATGGAGGAATAAGGCTCAAAATTTGTTACCCAAGGAAGGCAATATTCTAGAAATTGGATGTGGACCCGGGAGCTTCGCAGAAACTATTGATGGGCGAAAATTATTTTGTCTTGATCCGATACCTGAGATGCTAAGAATCGCTGAATTAAGAGTTAATAAAATAAGAAATAATTGCGGCTATTCGATGGCTGAATTTCATAAAGGAACTGCTGAAGATTTGCCATTTGAAGATAATTTCTTTGACGCAGTTTGTACATTATTCTCATTTAGAGATTGGTTTGACAAAAGGAAGGGTTTATCAGAAGCAAAGAGAGTTTTGAAACCTGGAGGTTTACTTATAATTTTAGATCCAGCGAAAATTAATTCTTTTCATGGATATTTAGGGTTGATTTGGATGAAGTACTGGGTTGGAGGTTATGCAAGATTAGTTTGTAAACAAAAAGAACATCCTTGGAAATGGTTAACAAAGACATATGTAAGTTTCGGAACTACAAAAAAATATACAAAAATGCTCAAGGAAGAAGGTTTTCAAGAGGTTAGAGGTAGAGTGATATTTCCTGGCATGGCGACAATATGGACCGGCAGAGTTGATTAATATTTAGATAATTTAAAAAATGATCTACATGTAATGGCATTCCATATAAACGGTTTAGTAAAACGATTGAAAAGTATATTTATTATCCAATCTGGTAATCTGAATATTATACTACCTAAATTGAATGCCCTTTTTGAATTTCTCATTACTTTACCCATTTGATTATTCCACCTACGTTCATATTCAATTAATGGCACGCCTGAAGTTAAGTGTTCAGAAATTACTTGGCCTGCAATTCTACCTCCTACCATGGCAATAGTTATGCCTGCTCCATTTGAAGGTAGAACCATTCCAGCAGAATCACCAACAAGGAGATAGTTACCTTTGACAAATGATTTGATAGTGCCTGACATAGGAAGAGATCCGGCTCCTCTAAAAGTTATATTTCCATCGTAATTTGAAATAAATTCTTCCGATAGGTGATTTATTGACTTACCTTTGGAAAAACTTCTTTGTATGCCTAAACCTATATTTGCTCCATTTTTTTTAGGAAACATCCAAGCATATCCTCCAGGTGCAATAGAACCAAAATGTAGTTCTACTGAATCACTAAAAATACCATCCATTAGTACAAATTTAACTGGAATATTCAAAGATTTGGCAGACCAGAACTTCTTACGTAAGGGATCATTATGCCCTCCAGCACCAACTATTATTTTTGACCTTAGCCTCATTCCTCCTTTAAGCGTCACATATTCGCCTTCAATTTCTAAAACTCGTTCCCCTAAGAGGTACTTCGCACCATTTGATTTGGCTAAATCAACTAACTCTTCATCATGTTTAACTCGATTAAGAATTAATCCTTCGAATTTATATTTAAGAGGTTTGCCAGAAGGAGGAACAAGATGCATTTCTTCCGTGCGCCTAGAAATAGCAGCATCAGAGGTCCTGAAAAGATCATCCATATCGGGAACGTTTGGACACAAACGACGCATTTCTTCATTGGTAGGTACTAATTCCCCACATTGCAGGGGGGAACCTATCGGATTTCGTCCATCTACAACAAGTACCTTATAACCATTCTTTGCTATATATCTAGCAGTAGTGGAACCGGCCGGACCTCCACCTATTATTATTACGTCCCAAAACTCATTTTCGACCATAATGGCACCATCATTTTAATAATTATAATCTCCTATTTTGTGAAGCAATGGCTATATCTTTCATTAGATTTTTAGCATTACTTTCAGGCAATAAGTCAAGATGATTTAATGCCCTATCTATATGGTTCATGATTAACTGCTCGACATATTCAAATGAGCCTGATTTTACCAGTAAGGAAGTTAATTCCTGCCACCTATCATCGCTAAAATTATTCAGAATATCTGCTAATTGTTCTCTTTCAACACCATGAAGGATTGTTAAAGAATGTATCAATGGCAATGTCATTTTACCTTCATGAATATCAGTACCCTTTGGTTTACCCATAGAAGTATCTCCAGTCAAATCAAGTAAATCATCAACCAATTGAAATGCTCGACCTAATTCTATTCCAAAATTTTCTAAAGATTTGATAACATCTGAGTTTGCTCCTGCAATTATTCCAGCACACGAACAAGCCGATGCGAATACTCCGGCAGTTTTACCATCTACTATTGAATAATAATTTTCGGGAGTTGTACTTAAATTACTAATATGTTCAAACTGCAATAATTCCCCAGAGGCAAGATTAGCTGCTGATTTTGCCATTTTTTCGATAACTATATTATCATATTTTCCGCCTAATGAAAATCCAATAACAAATAAATAATCTCCTGCGATAATTGCATGAGACAAACCATGACTGGTATGTAAAGTGGGCATTCCCCTCCTAGTTTTAGACTGATCATATACGTCGTCGTGAATCAATGTAGCAGTATGAATTATTTCTGATGCAAGGGCCAAATCCATTACTATTGATTCATCTTTTCCCCCGGCTGCATCAAATGCTAATAGTGCTAAAATAGGGCGAAATCTTTTACCTCCGACCAATAATATATCCCTTACAAGAGACATCGTGGGAGCCTCATTACCTGCCATTTTATGCAATACTAATTCCTCTAGAGCCTCGTCGATACGATTTTTTATATCTGACAAGTAGGGGTTGATAAAGAATACATTTTCCATATTATTATTTCGACTGGTAGGGGTCGCATATATCAACAAGTGTGTGTGCGCTCAGAACGAGTATAGTACATACTCCCAATAAGGTGGACGCGATGGGTGATAAAATTAATATCGTTACTTTAAATTCTTCTGAATGTAATGTTACAGAAATATTAACATCTAACATAAGTTCAAACGAAATTAAGAATATTGATGCCGAAGTGTCAATAGGAACCGGTTTTAATAGTAGTTTGGAAGACCTTAGTCAAGGCAGATTTGATATTTTAGCGCTGCCGGCGATTGATTTGCATGGAAATGAAGCAGACATGATTAGATTTGAATGTGAAGTAAATGGTGCAATCACTCCAAAAAGGCCAAATCTTTTATTAATTTCTGAAAATAAAATTGACTATCAACCTAAATCTGCAATTATTCTTTGCGATTATAAAATAATAAGAAGGCAATTGAGAAGATCAAGAAAAGATTTAAGGGTCCTAAGTAGTGAAGCTTTCTTGTCAATATCTAAACTGAATTTAGAACATGAAAATCAAGTTGAAAAAGTAAAATGGATGGAAGAAAGTAAAAAGAATGGAATCATAGACGGTTATGTAACTTCTAGAAAAATGTATGATGAATTAAGCCTAAATGGGAGAAGGCACACTTTACTTCCAGACCCTAAAGACAGAGGTGGTTCACATTTTCTTCCCTTGCCTTATTCAGATTTAATTATATTAATAGTTAGGAAGAGTTCTCCTAAATCATTAACTAATTCAATATCTGAAAAAGAAGGGGCTACTATTTGGTGGATTCAAAATAAAATTATTGGCAAAATAGAATCATCTGAGTTACAAAATATAGGAATCTTAGTAAGGCACAGAAGAGTAAGGTCATTAATGGAAGAAGCAGAAAAAAATAAAGATTTGACATTAGAGCAAGCATGTCATAATTCCGAAGGGGAAGTTTTGGATTCTGAAGTACACGTTGAAATTAAAATTGAAAAAATTTCCAAAAATGGAAAGAGGACAGTTGGCATACATCGATTAATACCAATATCTAAATTCGAATATGCCACCATATCATTGATTAAAGATTGGAATATTATACTGAAAGAGGCTTCACAAGAAATACCACATGATTTTAATATAGATATTATGGGAGAACCATTTATTAATTTAAATGAATAATGATATATTTTTATATTGTCAAAAGTATAGTTTTAGTATAAAATTAAGCGGAATCGATATCAGTTAGAGGGCCCTAGCATCAAAGAGGGGAACGTATTGAGCATTGACATGATTTTATTAGATTCTCTCTATAAAAAAAGATTAACAGAGCTTAGAGATTTTGCTGAAAATAGAGAGACATCTAAAAATGGATCGGTAGAAGTTCTAAGAGCTAAGCTGATTAAAAATGAAATACTTGGATTATGTGACTTATCTTGGGATGGTATTCAGGCCATATCTCACAAAGAAATTGGAAAAATATTAAAAATATTTGGAATAAAATCTTCTGGCTCACATAAAGAGAGGAGGCAACGATTATGGCTTCATTTAAATTTTGATTCAAGAAGAATGACCATAGAAAGACTTGTGGAATTGGATAGAGAGACATTGTATGATTTATGTCAGAAATTAGAAATGCCATTAACAGGAACTAGAGCAGTATTAATGGGAAGAGTAGCAGGAGTACTGACTAATCATTTGAATGGGTGGGGGAAAATAAAGCGGAACCTCAATAGAAACGGATTGAAATTAGATAATGACAAAATATCATTAAACGGAATATTGAATTCACATGTGGAAAATGAAAAAAATTATGAAGATTTTATAATTCCAGTACCTATTGCTACGATTGAAGACGCAAAGGATTTATTGAAAATTGGAATTGATAAAGAAAATGAAAAAATAAAAAATGATATAAAATTGATAATATCCAGAATAGAGGACTTAGACAGATTAATTGGGACAATCTTAAAGCAATATATGGGCAAATGGGGCCAGAAAGAAAGAGAATTATTGATTCGTTTGGCAACACGAACTGAGTGGCCAATTGAAGAAAAAATTGTTAAAAAAAGGTTTATAGCAGTATCAAATGATATTGCTGAAGCAAAAGGTGCATCGATGATTGAAATAAATATAGTTGGATCTAATCTAAATATGAGTACTGAGAAAACAATAGAAAGAATTAGGTTCAAAATAAATAATTTTTAAAGAGAGAATTATTCAGGTAATCGGAAAAACCCAAATCTTGGCTCAAGTATTTCGCTTCTTAAATCTCTTAAATCTTCAATTGAATCCTCAGCAATTTCTCGGGAAATTCCTACCAAGGTACATGCTTCAACCAAAGCATCATACTCCACGCCAACGCCAGTATCCAGTCTCTTGATTGTCTCAATTATTACTTGAGGAGCGTCTTTAGAATTTAATGTTGAAGAATTATCATCAATAACAGGTATATTTTCAGTTATTTCAGAGTTCTCAATTTCGGGAGCATTTGTCCTACCTAGGGCACTAGATAATGCTTTCAGAATTCCCAAGCGATACACTTCAGAATCAAAATCTGGATAATGTTGTCTTGCCATTATTGTTCCTTCTATTAGATCATCAGGGACGCCTGAGGACTTCATAGATTCCTGAGTTAAATCTGCCCCTATGGAATTATCATGAGAATTAAGTCTTCTCAGAGTTGCATCTGAGGCATCAATTAACCAATTCAAATATGTTTCTTGATCTATAACACAAAATTCTTCTGCTCGAAATGAGGTAAAAATTCCTCCCTCCTCACCTTCAAACCAGTTCGATTTACCGATAAGTGCCATCAAGAATCGGTCGCCAGATTCAAATCTAGCATGTAATTCTTCTATGTCTAATTGTAACTCTGTTTGAAATGGTGCTACATTGAATCTGTGATTTCCTGTTGGATCCCTCAATACTCCACTAAAACTAGGCCCATTGTCTCCTTCTCTTCTGTCAAGCCTTTCAATTACGCCACATACTAATGCACGATTGACCATTATGCCTAATTTAGTGATTACGAACGCTGGATCATATTCTCCCGAACCTCTAGAAGTAAGATTCGCTTCAGCGAACTCTTGTGCAAAAATTCTAATTGCAGATTGTCTTTTTATTCTTTGGCTTCCTTCTGAAATCATAATTCTACCCCCCATTTATTCATTATTCTAAGTGCTTCATCTTTCACCGGAATCTGTAATAATTGCATTTCCTCTGCAAGTATCATTGTACCCTGAGCATCTATTAATGCCCGCCCCTTAACATTTACTTTCTTTGAAAGTAAAGAATTACGTAGATTATTAATAAATCCATCTGGACCTAATGAAGATATTTGAGATTTTATTTCATCGGATTTTTGTTGTAAAAATAATTCAGATGGTTCTTTAGAAAGTAATAGTGAGGCATTGGATACACCATTGTCAAGAACGAATCTTAATCTTATATCTTCAATTCCTTCCACCATTCCATGTTCAGAACAAGCATCATCCCTCAATACTCTACGGCATTTTGTACACCTATAAATTATGCCCGAATCTTTTCTAACTGAAACTATTGTACCTGAAACGCTAATTCCCCTCCTAGAGCCTCCATTTGATAAATCGTCAATATCAACTTCAACCCAATGGTTACTAGGATCTATATCGTCCCAAGGAGGATTGGATACATTTGTAATTTGTTCCAAATCATCAACTACTAAATCCGGAGAACCTTGCCAAAATTGAGCCCTTGCAGAATTAATTTGGATATAATCTCCAACTTTTGGATTAAATTCGCACCATGCAGTCAATCTACATCTGCCAGTTGGATCCATAACATCGCCACTCCTAACTACACGCTCTGTACCATCTTCGGAAGTGAAAGTTCTTTCTTCCCAAGAAGTGATTTGCAATATTATTGAAATATCTCTCATTCCATTTCTTAAATCAGAAATACTGGATATTGAAGTTTTAGATAAATTAACCATATCTGGGAAACTATTATCAATATATAATTCGATTTTTGCATCATTACTGATATTGATCTCAGGAGTGTCACGGAATTTACGGACAGAAATATTATTTAATTTTATTAAATCTCCTTCAATGAATTCAAAAGGTACCCATGACAAAAAGCCTATATTTCCAGATTCATCTGCGATTTTACCTCTAAAAATATCTAATGTTCCACTACCATCTTTTTTGACTATCACATCACTTTTAACAGAAATTACTCTTCCTATTGTACTACCAAATCCTTCATTTTCAGATATTTTAGCAATATTCAATGGTTCATTTGATATTTGTATTGGTGAAGAATTACCTTCTTGAAGAGTAGTGACCCTGGTTGATCTGTTAATATTAATAGATTTTTTACCATTCCACTCATTTACAGATACCCCTTCTAACCGGACAATAGAGTTAGGAGAAAGGTATTTCGAATGTTGCCCCCAATCTTTGAAGTCCCAGCGTTCACGGCTATTAGCTTCCTCCCAAGGATTATCCTCAATCCATCCAAATGCAATTTGTTTTTCTTCACCCCGAACATTTTGTATTCTAGGCGTATAAGTTGCCACAAATACCTCAATAGTTATGTTTTTATCATCTGAATTTAATTCGGAAAATCTGGTAACTTTTTTCTCGATTTTTTGAGGCATGGAAAAAGTAGTCTCTTCTTTCCCAGTAGCTAATTGAAATTTTCTAATTACGGACCTTAGAGCATCTTCTGGAGGTATTAAAAATTCTTCTTCATACCTTTTAAATTCTTCAAAAATGTCGTTTTCAGATGAATCTGGGCATTCTTGCTTAACTGTTTTAATTTGTAAATCATATTTTCCATCATTAGACATTCGTATCACCAAAATTAGAGGTCGACAAAATTTGAGCCTACGGGAGAAAACAATTTATCGATGCGAGAGTATCGAATTACCGCCCTCATTACAGGTGCGATTATATGTGCAATTTGGGGTAGACTCAACACTTCAACACCTCTTGAGTTTTCGCTAAATGGTGGGCGGTCTTTGAATATGTCCCTAGATAATATCTAAAAATGACCGGCGTAGTTTTCTAGGATAGGTTGTGTGATTATGACATGAAAGATCATGGGCTCTGTCGATTTGGAGTTTTGACCGCATCAGATAGGGCCAGTCAAGGGGAATATCTTGATGAAAGTGGACCTGCAATTGAGGAGTTCTTAGAGAAATGTTTGACATCTCCATTCAATATCACTAGAAAATTAGTTCCAGACATTCAAGGCGAAATTGAAAGTTCACTAATTGATTTAATTGATCATCAGAATTGTGATGTGATAATAACAACTGGAGGGACTGGCCCTTCGGCGAGAGATGTAACTCCTGAGGCAACTATAAATATTTGCGATAAAATTCTTCCAGGTTTTGGAGAACAAATGAGGAATATATCATTACAATACGTCCCTACTGCAATACTTTCTAGACAAGTGGCAGGAATAAGGGGTAAGTGCCTGATTATCAATTTGCCAGGATCCCCGAGATCAATTAGAGAAATTTTGGATATAATTTTTACCAGCGTGCCGTATTGTGTAGATTTATTAGGCGGGCCCTACATAACTACAAATCCTAATATTATTCAAACATTCAGGCCTTCAAAAAAAAATAAGTGAATGTTTATGTTAAATTTTAGAATTTGCATTACTATAATTTTTAGCTTAATGTTCGTAGGAGTTGGAATAAATCATTTTTTAGATACTAAATGGTTCGAGCCGATCGTTCCTGAAATATTAGGTAGACCTAGTTTTTGGATATATTTATCCGGAATATTTGAAATTTTACTTGGAATTTTAATATTATCGAAGGAACATAGAAAAATTGCATCTCTTGGAATAGTTTTATTGTTGGTTATTCTTTACTTAGCCAATTTAAACATGTGGATCAATGATATTCCAATAGGGGGAGAAAAATTCAATAATTTGGAACATTTTGTAAGACTTTGCATGCAAATAATATTAATTTTTATGGCTCTTTACATAGGTAATTGGCCTCCATTTAATAAAAATGATACATAAAATATCAAATAAAATTAAATTATTGACACGAATGATTCATGAGATATATGCCAACGGGATGGCATGGTAAAGGCGAAGGGTGGCGGCATCAATGCCGCAAGAGGCACGAATGAAATTAGAAAAATAAAAGTAGAATTGGACTTTACTCCTAATGCCCTTTCATCCGTACTTTATACTCAGGGAAATACAACGATATTGGTCTGTGTCACAAAGGCGCCGTCTTTGCCTAGGTGGTTTCCAAGAGATTCTCAAAAAGGATGGGTACATGCAGAATATTCATTATTGCCAGGATCTACAAATACTAGATTTAGAAGAGAGAGGGGCGGAGCAAAAGGCAGAACTCAGGAAATAGAAAGATTAGTTGCAAGGTCCCTAAGGGGAGCTATAGATTTAGAAGCATTAGGGCCAATTGCATTGACAATTGATTGCGATGTGCTCAACGCTGACGGAGGAACAAGATGTGCCTCAATTACTGCGGCTTGCATAGCAATGCGGCTCGCAGTAAGAAGGCTTATTTCATCTGGAGACTGTTTGCCAATGGAATTGAGAGCTACTAAAGAAGATTTGAAGAATGGGTGGAGCGCCCCTTTGTTGTCTGATGAAGAAAAAATCAAACATGAGAATACCGTTATCGTCAATGATGTTGCAGCAATTAGTGTAGGAATAGTAGATGGTCAAATCTGGACAGATCTGGATTACATATTAGATAGTAACGCTGATGTAGATATGAATGTAGTCATGACAAGTGATGGAGAATTTGTTGAAGTTCAAGGAACAGGTGAAGAAGCTACTTACTCCAGGGCGCAATTAGATGATTTACTGGATTCGGCAACTTCTGCAATTATTCAATTACACGTACTTCAAAAGGAAATTTTATCTTCTGAATAACTAGCATTAATGGTGGGACTGGCCGGACTTGAACCGGCGGCCTCCGCATCTTCAGTGCGGCGCTCTCCCAACTGAGCTACAGTCCCTTATTCCGTTCCTAAGACAAGTAAGACTTCAAACCTTCCAAGAATAGACTTAAAAAATGTCATCGTCATCATTTTTCTCTTCAAATGAAATCATATCATTGGCCTTATTACTAGTTTTCTTAGGCTTTATAGTTGAAATATCGTTTGTAGGTTTATTTTTAGACTCTACATCTGAAACTTTCGGTATTAAAATTTCTTGCTCATCCATTTCCAGTGATTCTGGATCAAGCCCATGGTGAGTCGCGAGTCTTAATTTACGCTCATCTCTTGCCCTTATTTCCAATAATCTCTGCCTTGCCTTATCATAATGCTGTAACATATACATAGCGTCGTGCTCAAGCAACGGAGAGTCAGAAATTATAGTAATATCCATCCAATCTCCTTCTTCTGCTAGAAATTCTGCAAAGGGTTCAAATTTTAAATCCGATTTTTTAATCTGAGTATAATGTAGTGCATTCCCCATTCTGTGTTCAACACCTGCGAAATGACAATAAAATTTTGACCCGCCATAATTTTCTCTTACTTGGTCAAATAATTCTGCATAATCCTCACTTGTCCTCATTCTGCCATGTCCTCTGGCATGTATGTGAGCCATATTAAGAACTGGGACTGTCCCTTCAACGTGATTACATACTTCTAGAACTTCTTCTACAGTACCCCATAATTCCTGCCTTCCAGATGTTTCAATCCCAACTAAAGATGGTTCTGCTTCGTGGACCCAGGGGAACGCAGAATATTCTTCTTCTTCTTTTTCATCACCCCATATACTACGTACTCTGTCAACAACTCCTGAAAATATATTCACTAGTTCTTCATTAGCTTTTCCTCCTGGCTCATAATCTCCATATGGGCCAACATGGTAGGTAATATGCCTAGCATTTACTAATTTTCCTGCCTGCATACTAGCTTCCATTTTTGAAAGAGTTCGATTTCTTTCTCTTTTACTGCCCAGTAATTCAGCATAGTATGGACCATGCATGTTCATCTCAAAATCTGATTTCCATGACAGGATTCCTGCTTGCCAATATTGATCAAAATGGTGCGGCTGAACTGTCCTTACGGTTTGCACTTCCATCGCGTCAAGTCCTAGCACAGTAATATCATCCATTCCTTCCACGATAGTCCTACCTTTACAAGAAAGTGGGACTCCAGCGGGACCTAATTTTAATGACATACTTGGTGCACCTAGGGCTCTTGGGAAATGCCATCCCTTCAAAAGGAGTTTTCTAAAAACTTCAAATAATATCAATTAATTTGTTATTTCAATATTAATCAGAATATTTAGCCGCGATATATATTCCTTCATTGTCGAGACTTTGCAGTGGCAACATATTTAGAAAGTTAGCAATCCATTTTTGATATGGAATATTACTTTCAAGTGTAACATTCAATGACCCCCTAGAATGTACGATTATTGCTTCTTTTGATTTTTCATCATAAGTACAGACTATTGGTACGATGCCTTTAATTCTTATATTACTTAATAGATCATTCATTTCAATATTTTCTAATTTTGAAATATATTTTATCGCATCAGTTGTCATAAATAAGATGTTTATTTGTCTAATTTTTCCTATAACAGCGCCCCACATTTCTGAAAGAAGAGATATATCTTTTGGAACGTCAACTATCATCACGGTTTTTGATCCTTCTAATTCTCCAAAAGTCATTGAAGCCGCCCAGGCATTTTTCGGAGATAGTCCTTCAAGGACAGTAGTAGAGGAAATGATTAACCAATGTATATTTTGAAGATTTTTTCTCCAATCTATATCTCCATAATTAAAATTATGAAAATATTCATGAGATTTAGAAGTTATTTTAATTATTTTAGATCCCATTGAATCTGCATAATTTGACACTAATGCACCTGAATCTGTACCTTCCGGATGTCTAAAGTTAGCAATTGATACTGTGTTGTTCACTTACCACACGAGTATTGCAGAGATAAAGGACTTATCTCAAGTTAATTTCCAACGAAGAAGGGCTATTGCCCCTCCAAAACTTGTTAATTGTTGACCTGCGTCGTGATCTTCTGAAGATTGAATGACTATGCCTTTTGACTCTGATATAATATCAACAATAGACGCCCATGCCCCATTATCCTCAATATCTCCCTCGCGTAAAAGTGATGCTTTAATCACCAATTTTTCTACTGCTCCGAGATTTGAGGCCTCATATATTTCATCAATTCCAAAGCACACATTACCTCCCATAGAGATTCTTTTCAATCCTTCTTCTATTGTCCTAATTTGCCCTATTAAGGCATTTTTTCCTATTAAAGTATCTGCTAGTCCTTCTGCAAGAACTTCATTTGCTGCTGGCCTCCCTCCGATTGAAGTTGGGGCATTGAGGCATTCATTTTTTGCACCTAAATTTCTAAGGCTTTTCTCGAATGACTCTCTTGCAAGCCCTGGGCCACAAATAATCAAGGGTATTTGATCGTTGAAAATTAACATACATTCTTTAGCGACCTTTACAAAAAAATTATTCCTAATTTCAGTTGTATCAGAATATCTTTTCCCTCCCCCCCTCATTGAAAATGAAGAAATATTTCTCATACCATGTTGTGTAACTTCGAATACTAAAATATCATCATTTTCTACAACTATTAATCCAGAATTTATTTTTTTTGAATTTGAAAAAGATTCTTTTAGTAAATCTCTATCATAATTTGGGATTCCACCTTCTCTAGTTATTTCTAACTCACTTCCAACAATTATAATATGAGTATGGTGGCTTCCGATATCTATTGTTGCTTCAGATATAAGTCCATGGATTCTCAAATTCTCCGAAAAGGATTGAAATGCCCCAGATAGAACTTTCAAAACAATCCACATTGGTTTTCTCTCGGCACTCTTTGCCCTTCCATCTTCTTGAGTTCCAGTCGTAGAATCTCTACGATTTGAGAGCATACCTAAATAAGCGCCATTGCTACAAATTTGATATAAAGTCCAAAGATCACTTTCACTATCCACCCTGACTCTAAAGCCTTCATCAAGGATTTTAATTTTACGCACTTTAATTCACTTATCCAAATACGCCTGTTAAATTACCATCTTCATCCATATCCATATCTAGGGCAGCGGGCCTTGAAGGCAGTCCTGGCATAGTCATCATAGAACCACATACTGCTACAATAAAACCTGCTCCAGCATTTATCCTAAGTTCTCTAATTGGCATTATAAATCCATCTGGCGCACCCAATATTTTCTTATCATGACTAAATGAATATTGATTTTTAGCCATGCAGACAGGTAGTGTGTTTTTATTCCATTTTTCTATTGTGTTTAATGTTCTAATGGCTTCAGGACTAAAATCGACTGTTTGCGCACCATATACATTTGTTGCAATTTTCAATATTTTTTGCCTTACATCTAAAGTCGGATCAACAATAGGGACATATGGGCTATTAGCTTGTTTGTAGTCATTACAGGCTGCGACTACTGCATCTGCAAGATCTATTGCTCCAATGCCTCCTTTGGAGTGACCTTCAAAAAGTACTACTGCATTAGCTCCTGCCGTTTTTGCTTCATTAGTTAATGCATCTATTTCGCCGACTGTATCCGTTGAGAATTTATTTATGGAGACAATAATGGGTATTTTTGTAGATTTTAGATTCCTAATATGTCTCCTTAAATTAGTAGCAGAGCCTTTTCTGACTGCATCTATATTTTCTAAGCTTATTTCGGATTTGTTGGGCCGAGCGCCCCCCCCTGTAGAAAATCCTCCTCCATGTAATTTCATACTCCTAATAGTAACATTTAAGACAATACAACTAGGGATAATTCCCGATGCTAATGATTTGATATTAAGTGCCTTTTCAGCCCCCATCTCAGCCCCAAATCCTGCTTCGGTAACAACATAATCTGAACATGATAATGCTATTTTATCAGCAATTATTGAAGAGTTTCCATGCGCAATATTTGCAAATGGGCCGCAGTGAACAAACGCAGGATTTCCTTCTATTGTTTGAACTAAATTTGGTAGGAATGCATCCCTAAGTAAGAGCCCCATAGCACCTGCGGCGCCTATATCATTTGCAGTAACGGGTTCTCCACCTTTTGTTTCAGCAACAATGATTCGCCCTAATCTTAATCTTAAGTCTTGATAGTCGGATGATAAAGACAATATTGCCATTACTTCGCTTGCGGCTGTGATGTCAAAACGATCTGTTCGATCTAGTCCATTGGAAGCACCACCTAGGCCTATTGTTACTTCTCGTAAACTTCTATCATTCATATCTATAACTCTCGGCCAAAATATCCTATTTGTATCAATTTTAATTTGATTTCCTTGGTGCAAGTAATTATCTAAAATTGCAGAGCATAAATTATGTGCAGAAGTTATAGCATGCAAATCTCCAGTAAAATGCAGATTAATTTGTTCCATTGGCAATACTTGGGAAAACCCTCCTCCTGCAGCTCCACCTTTAATTCCAAAAACAGGCCCTAATGAAGGTTCTCTAATGACGCAGCATGCATTATGTCCTTGTTTATTTAGTCCTTGATTAAGCCCAATTGTTGTTACAGTTTTACCTTCACCAAAAGGCGTGGGATTGACACTCGTAACAAGAACCAATGAACCTTGTTTGTTAGTAATATTTTTTTGTAATGCTTTCCAGGATATTTTGGCTATGTGAGGGCCCTGTAAAATCAAGTCACTGCGGTCCAAATTTAATTGCTTTGCAATTTCTTCTATCGCGGCAGGTTTTGCTGCTCTTGCAATGTCTAAGTCGCTGTCCATACCCATTCCGTAGAACTAACCTTGTTTGAAACCTTCATTGGTAATAATCGATTGGCACGCATATGATTATGCCAGAGTACTGGGGAATTGCAGGTCATCCAATAAAACATTCACTGACTCCCAAGATTTTCAAAATAATAGGTAAACACCTTGGAATTATTAATCCAAAAATAGTATTTATTGATGTAAAAAATATAGAAGAATTTGAAAATAAAATTAGTAGATTAGAAGGAGATATTTGGATATCAATTACAACTCCTTTGAAGCACGCTATTGGCACCATGATGGACAATAGCCCAGATACTAAAGTAAATTCAATTAATCAGATAATGAGAATTTCAGATAAATTATTTGGAATTGATACTGATGGAGATGGATTTGTTAATGCATTAAGATATTTGGGAATTAGTATAAGTGGCTCTAAATTGAAATTAAAGGGAGGGGGTTCTTCCGCTAGGTCCATTGCAAATTCGTGGAGTAAAGAAGGTGGCAAGTTAATAATAATTAAAGGAAGTCGTGAATTAATTAATGGACCTTGGGATAAATCGATAATCAAAGACACTGGGGCAGATTTTTTTCTAGATCTGGATGAAAATCCTGGATCTCCAATTAATAGAGATTCTATAAAAAATAAATTATCCATCACTTATAATAAATTCTCAACTGAAAATGATTTTGCAATTATTATGTTAGTTGCCCAGCAATTGAAGGCTTGGGAAATATTTTATAAAAATGAAAAATTAATTTTACCAAGTATTAAAATTGTATTAAATGAGTTATTTAATTCCTAAAGAGGAATATTACTATGTTTTTTGGGTAATGTAAATTCCCTTTTTGATAACAACGCCCTTAATGCTCTTACTAAATATTCACGAGTCAGGCTAGGATCAATAATGTCTTCGAGCCAACCTTTTTTTGCAGCAGAGAAAGGATTATCAAATTTCATCATTTCATCACCTCCAGAACCGTATATTTCTTCATCATATTTAGTATTGGAAATCCATTTAGAATCCATTAGAGCAATATCTCCCGATGGCCATGAAACATTATAATCTGAACCAAGTTGTTTACAGCCCATGGCTAAATAAGCTTCACCATATGCTTTTTTCATGATTACAGATAGTTTAGGAACTGTAGCTTCAGAATACGCAAAAAGTAATTTTGCACTGTCCCTAATTATCCCTTCCCATTCTTGAATTACCCCTGGAATAAAGCCTGGTGAATCGACAAATGAAATAATAGGGACGTTGAAGCAATCGCAGAAACTAATAAATCTAGCGGCCTTTATGGATGATTTTGCGTCGAGGAATCCTGATAAAACATTAGGTTGATTGGCAACGATACCGATTGAATAACCGTCTAAACGTGCAAATCCTATCACTAAATTACACGCATAATTGGGAAAAAATTCTAAA
The DNA here is from genome assembly GCA_046710875.1 of Candidatus Thalassarchaeaceae archaeon. Lineage (GTDB taxonomy): Archaea > Thermoplasmatota > Poseidoniia > Poseidoniales > Thalassarchaeaceae > MGIIb-O3. The sequence goes on along the minus strand of JBKEHQ010000004.1, from coordinate 8,862 downwards.
AAACTATCTTTATCCGTAACTTGAGATATGACTGATTTGACATCATATGGTGATTCTTGATCATTGTTGATTATCTTATCCAAAGAATGGCATTTACGATTCCATGGATCATCATTTTTTCCCATAATAGGATTAGAAGACAGATTATCAGGAATATAAGAAATTATCTTAGATACCATATCTAACGCGGTGTTTTCATCTTCGGCCAATAAACATGCAATGCCGCCTCTAGCATCATATGACTCCATATCATCCATAATATCCGTTTCTTCCTCGGATGTATGTTCAGGATAATCGGGATTTGAGAGAGATATTTTTCCTGAAGATATGTCCATTATGATGAAATCAGATAACCCTACTGCTAAAGCACTAACTCCAGTTACATCACCTAAAACTATCGATATCAATGGAACTCTTCCGGAACAAGCAGATAATATATTTAGAATTTCTCCAGATGGCCCTAATGATTTAATGCCCTCTTCAGGCCTTTGACCTATGCCATCCCAAATTGCAATAACTGGTAGAAGAGATTTTTCAGCAAATTCTAAAATCTTGACAATTTTTTTCCCATGCATTTCTCCAATTGATCCAGAAAGTATAGATTTATCTTGAGAAAAACAAACGACTCGTCTGTCATTTAGCATACCATGCCCTGCAACAATACCATCACCAAGCGTTTTATGTAAATGTAAATTATAATCATATGAACGGTGATTTACAAATGCATCTATTTCTACAAAAGAATCTGAATCAAGTAAAGAAATAATTCTTTCCCTAGCATTTAATTTTCCCTCGGACCTTAATTTTGCCAATACTTCCTTATCTCCAGAATTTTGAGCCTCATATTGGATTGCATCTAGATTTTCACTTGGAGATACTCCCGCCATAAGCCTCGGTCGTGTAACGGGTTCATCATTAAAGCGGATAGAATATAACTATTCACTGACAAATTTAGGATTTTCTCCCACTAAATCTGATGACCATTGTTTGGCAATATATTCCTTTTTACCATTAATTGAAAGTAGATAATGTAGCTTTACTAGAGCCGAACCAGGAGGGCATAGAGAATCATGCCCCAAAATTCCCATCTGTTGTTGTTTTCTTCCTTTGGAATAAATATTCATGTTAATTGGTCCATTAATAGTTTGAGCCACTATTACTACTATGCCATCATCAAGGCAATAATCTTCAATTACGGACTTTAGGCGAGTATTTTCAATACTATCATTTTCAGGATTTGATATTGGCAGATGCCCCAATCCAGTTCCATGTAACAATAAAGCATCAAAATTTAGTTTGATAGCTGCTTCAATTAATTCTGATTGCATATGGGGGCCTGCAATAAATTCTGCAATTCTGATATTTTCATTAAATATTTTTGGACTCTGAGTTTCAAATCTAGATTCAAGAGGTTGATAATCTCTCATGATAATTGTTATTTCTTTCTTCTGAATCATAATATTTGCAATAGGTTTTTGATTTATAGATTTAAATGAGTCACGTCTAGATGAGTGATATTTTCTACTTGCACAACCGGGCAAAACTACACAATTACCATCAGAAGAACTTGCATGAAGGATTATTACTGAAGAATCACGATATCCCGATGGTTTTGGACCGTTGGCAGCCCACATCACCGAAGCAATAATATTCTCCGATGCATCTGAGGATCCCCTATCAGGAGATCTTTGAGAGCCAGTTAACACAATTCTCCCAGGGGGTTTACATCCTTCTCCCCCCCATCCGTATGCCATTGCTGCAGCAGATAGATGAAGAGTATCTGTACCATGAGTTATTACAACTCCGGATGCTCCTTCTGAAAATGCTTTTTCAGTTGCCTTTAGCATCATATTCCAGTGCCTTGGACGAATATCGTCTGACCACATATTACCTAATTTTAATACTTTAATCCTAGCTATAGTTTCCAATTCAGGCATTGCATTAATTAATTCAATTGGCTCAAAACTTGCAGATACTGCGCCTGTCTTATAATCTACCTTACTTGCAATAGTCCCTCCAGTATGAATTAAGTATACTAGTGGGAGAGATTTATCAGCATCATATTTTAAATTATTAATTGGACTATTTTTTAAAGGTTCGGAAATTATTTCAAAATTAGAAATATAGGTCATTGGAAATGATATATTATATCCATTTAATAGTTTAATTGTTAATAAATCTACATCTGATGATGGTAGCAATATTCCCGCATGAATATCTTCACCTGACCATGTTTTGACAAAAATTTTTATCGAAGTACCCGGTTCCGGTAACTCATCCATTGATACTGGGTAAGGCATCTACTCCATGAACAAAACCCAAGATAATTATTAATAACACATATATTTCAATTTTATATATGGCATAAAATTATGGTGCCGGGAGCGGGACTTGAACCCGCGACCTTCGGATGTCTCAGACATTCTCAGGGGCTGTGTTACGCTCATCGTTAGTTTCGTAGAAGATAGAATCTCCAACAAAAAATACCCTATGAGTCCGACGCGCTACCAACTACGCCACCCCGGCGATATACCTCCGAATCAAAAACACCATTTGAGCATTCGCCACAAAATCAAATTAATAGATTACAATATCCATCATAGGGTTGATGTGGGAGTTAGTCTCGCATTAGTTTGAGACGCATGGTAGATATTGACTCAGCTCTTAGAGCCAGCGCTTACTCAGGAAAAAAAAATAAAAATACCAGCGATGATAATAAAGATGTACCTAAAAAGGGTTTGGAACCTTTTGACCCAAAAGTACATGCAAAAAAAGAAGTAGCTGATGCTTATTCCATGTGGCTAGTAATAATATATGGATTCCTAATTGCACTTTTTATGCGCTATATATTTATGCCCACTCAAGACTCAATGGAAGGGATATTATGGCTTTTACCAGTTATGCTAACTGCAACTATACCTTCTTTACATAAAATTGTAATTCCTAAAAATTACAGTGAGCTTTACACAAGGGGCAATTGGTTCAGAGGAGGATTTCTATTTCTTTTTTCATGGTTAGCACTTTCATTTATATTGCTTAATCCCCCTATGGCAGATATTGCCGCCCCTACTATCGCATCAGGAATAGATATTCAAGACAATAATGATACTGCAATCATAGGGCACTCATGGGACGGAGATGTATTTGAAATAAATCTTAAAGAAAATACCGCAGAAATTATCTTAGGAATGTCAGTAAGGGATAATGTTGATGCTGAAAATGCCATAATACGAATAGAAATTAATCATAGCACATTATCAGAATCGATAATTCTTGCTAATGGATCTGTAATTAATCAGCAACAAGCAATTGAAAGATTTGATAATGTTGACAAATGGTTAAGGGGAGAAGATAAAAATATTGAGAAAGAATTTACTGGAAAACCAGATGTTGCACCCAATAGTAATGACATAGGATTAGCTTGGAATTTGGCTGAAGAATTAGATATTAATAATATTAATCTCGGAGAATATGAAATTAAAATATATCTGATGGAAATAGGTAAAGATGTAAAACCATTTGATGAGAATACATGGGAAAAGACATATACATTGAAAATAATTAGGACCGAAAGTTGAATACTTAGATATTTAATATTGCACATATTTTTGCAGTCATGGCATCAAGTTGAAGAGATTCGCCCCCTCCTTCAACCATTCTAAAGTCAGTCTCCGCCATAATTTCAGTAATACTTAATTTTTGTAATTCGTCAAGAAATTTTACCATACTTAATTCTCTATGTAATTGATTCACAAAATCTGTACCGGCTAATCCAAAATTGTTTAAAATTTCTTTCAAACGCCTTCTTGCTGGTTGGAAACCATCTTCTTTACAGGCTAGAAAATAACGATGTAAGGCCTCAGGAGGTGCTGTTGCTGTGGTCTCATAAACTAAATCCCTTGTTACGTTTGAATCCAAAGATGCTGCAACTTGCAATGATGTTATTGCCTTTCTAAGGTCTCCAAGGCTAACTTGTGCAATCGCCTTTGCTGCTTCATGCTCTATCATAATATTTTCATTTTTAGCTACAATTGATATTCTCTCCAATATTTGTTCATTTTCTAATGGCCTAAATCTAAAAACAGCGCATCTAGACTGAATTGGTTCAATTATCTTAGAAGAATAATTACAGGATAGGATAAATCTGCACGTTTCAGAATTTTGTTCCATTATCCTGCGTAATGCACCTTGTGCATCCGGAGTTAGTGCATCTGCTTCATCTAGAAAAATTACCTTAAATGAGGTTCCTGGACTTGGTGCAGTTCTAGCAAATTGTTTCACCTTTGTACGTATTGACTCTAACTTACGCTCATCACTTGCATTCATTTCTAAAATATTTCTTCTAAATTCTTTCCCAAAGACATCTCTAGTTAGGGCCAATGCAGCAGTAGTCTTACCAGTTCCAGGCGGCCCGGCAAAAAGTAAATGAGGGAATGATTTATTATTTGCATACGCACTAAGTCTTGCTACAACCGCCTGCTGACCTTTTATTTCAGATACTGTTTTTGGACGATATCTTTCAACCCATAATTCACTCATATCTAATCTACTCCTAGAAATTTATCTTAATATTTTTCATCTTCATTTGGAAATTCAGAACTCCTAACATCTACAATATATTGCTTGACTGCTAGATCGATAATCTCGCCTAGGTTTGCATATCTTCTTAAAAATCTTGGACTAAAATCTTTTGTCATCCCAAGCATATCATGTAATACTAATACTTGCCCATCACAGTCCGGGCCAGCCCCTATTCCAATAGTTGGAATAGATAATGACTTAGTCACCTTCTTGGCTAATTCTGCAGGTATCTTTTCGAAAACTATTGAAAAGCACCCTGCATTTTCTAATGCTATAGCATCATCTAATAGTTTCTTAGCTTCCAAATCTTCTTTTGCCCTTACGGTATAAGTACCAAATTTATAAATAGACTGAGGAGTTAATCCAAGATGCCCCATAACTGGTATTCCAGCAGTCATTATTCTCTTTATTGAATCGGTTACTTCGATTCCACCTTCTAATTTAACGGCATGCCCCCCTGTTTCTTTCATTATTCGTATTGCAGAGTCTAGAGCATTTTTTGAATCCCCCTGATAAGAACCAAACGGCATATCGACAACAACTAATGCTCTATCTACGGCTTTTTCGACACATTGGGCATGATATATCATGTGATCTAATGTTATTGGAACAGTCGTATCATTTCCTGCCATTACATTAGAAGCAGAATCTCCAACAAGAATTACATCTATTCCCGCGCCGTCGACCAACTTTGCCAAGGAATAATCATAAGAAGTGAGCATAGTAATTTTCTCACCCTCATGCTTCATCTCTTGCAGGGTATGTGTTGTTACTTTCTTGGCTCGACTCGCGATTGACATATGCTTACTCCAATTAGGCGGAAGAGGAGTGATGACTTCAACTAAGCGATATAATGGCGTATCCTAAAATTCAGTTTCTTCGACATAAATTAAAAATTCATCTATATCAATTACGCCATCTTCGTTTTCATCGACACTATGGAAATATGACCTAAGAGTATCTTGATTTTCTCCATTGTAACCAAGTGCTGTCATTGCAGCTACAAATTCATGTAAATTTAGATGATTGGTTCCCTCGATATCTGCAGCATGGAATGCTGCATGTCGGCGACGATGTTCGACCTCATCAGGATTAGTTAACATCAACCTAAAGGTATTCCAAGGAGTAATTTCAGGTTTTTGATGTTTCTTCCCATATGAAAAATAAATTATCGACCCAATAATAATTGCAACTGATGCTCCAATGATTGCTTTGGACCCCATTAGATATAATAGGCCAATGCTAGTAATTATTCCCATTATTTGGAAAAAAGGGAATAAGGGAGATTTCCATTCTGGATTATACCATGAATGAGAATTACTTGAACGACGTAGAATTATTACTGAAGAATTGATAATAATAAATATCATAATTTTAAATCCGGATGCTAATTCTGCTACATCATGGACTGGTAAAAAGGTAATTGCGAAGTACATTGCGGCTCCTGTAGAGATTATGGCCCAATGAGGAGTTTCGAATTTCCCGTGTACATCTTCAAGGAAATCTGGCAGTAAACTATCTCTCGCCATTGCAAAAAGAAAACGTGAAGATGCCATAATTCCGGCTAATGCCATAGAAGTCATTGTCAATACAGCCAAAAAAGCAGCAAAAATTCCAAAATTATAACCTCCAACCTCATTTGCGAAAATGTAAACTGGATCTTCCCTAGCATGACTCGTTCCTTCTTCTACGTAGAATGATGGATCTACACTTGCAGCCATTATCAAAGTAACAAATACATAAAGAAATGTACTAAAAAATAATGATAATAATATCCCTTTTGGTATATTATTAGTTGGATTTTTTATTTCTCCGCCAACTGCTGCAATCTTCGTAACTCCAGCATATGAAACAAATACTAATGCTGCAGTGGATGCAACTGATTCCCAGCCCGACCCAAAGGCATCTCCAGAAAATACATTATTCCAATTCATTTCAACTGTAAAAATTGCTAAAATACATGTTAAAAATAGAAATATAGTTGACAAAAGTACTATTGGAGTTTGTACTTTTTTAATTCTCTTAACTCCCATAATATTTATTATGACAATAAAAATCAATAAAATTAATGAAGCATATTCGAGATTTATTTTCATCCCAAAAATATCTTCAAGAACCCATAAATAAGCCTTGAATCCTATTAATGCGAAAGCAGATTTGAGCATAAAATTGGCCCAGAGTCCCAATCCTGAAATAGTTCCAATCAATGGCCCGAAGGTTCTCTCGATGTAAACATATGAGCCCCCAGAGGATGGCATGGCCGTTGCAAGTTCTGATTTTGAAATAGCACCAGGTAGAACAACTAATGCTGCTAGCAAATAGGCTAGCCAAACTCCTCCTGCTGGATTTGAACCACCTCCCAATTCAAGCATAGCCAATGCAGGGAGGACAAACAATCCTGAACCTAACATTGCGGAGAGGGATATTATTACAACTGAGAATAATCCCAATTTTCGTTCCAAAGTATCTGATACTTGTTCAATTGGTTGTAGAACTATACCAAAAAGTTCGTTAGGAGAAAATCTTCTCATGACTTTTGGGATGACGGCGTAGTATTAAATTATTAATATCTACATTGATTTTTTTCATACTTTTGCGATAACTTTCAACTCAACGGCAATTGGAGTTGGCAGTGCTGAAACCGAACAAGTCGTACGTGAAGGCATTATTTTCGAAAAATATTCAGCATATATTTCATTATATCCCTCAAAATCACGATCCATATCTATTAGCATTGAATAAACATCAATAACTTTTGACAAATTTGAACCATATTCTTCCAAAATAATACTAATATTCTCGATAACTGACCTTGTTTGTTTACGTATATCATATTCTAAAGAATTGCCGTTTTTATCTCTAATCGCACCCCCTATTATCTCATTAGTGAGGGGGGATCTTGGACCTATTCCGCTAACAAAAATTAGGTCACCAGACCTGTAGAGGTGAGGATATGCCCCTACAGAAGATGGTCCTTTAGTTGCAATAAATGGGCCATCTTCTGGCAATAATTTTTCAATTAGGCCTTTATCATCTGTTTGATTATTTTCATTCATAATGCGCCCTGCCCTAAGACGTTACGATCTCCTTGATAATATTCAACATCATCTTCATCGAATTCTTTGTCCCCTACAGATTCATGTGACGGCGTTAGTTGAATAATTGCTCCTCCAGAGCCATGTAAGGCTTCGTAAGCAAGAATTTCCCCGTCATAATTATTATGTTGGCCCATTGTTGCTGCCATCCACCATACTGGCTTGTAGGCAGCTACCTTTTGTATCCTTATTTGACCATGAATATCTCTAGATAATTGACTAAGATCCTCTAGTCTACCGTCTTTGAAGAATTCCAATATTTTCCTATTCCACTCATCATCTTTAGGACTATGAATCCTATCTTTTGATGGATCGATATGTTCAGTAAACATTCTGTTAGACAAGCTAGCAACTACTACTACTACTGCCTTTTTTCCCTGAGTTGAAAGGGCATCATTCGCAGCCTTTCCTAGAACTATAGTCTCTGACCTATTGGAATACATATTACTTGAAATTATACATGCTGGAATTTTATTATCTGGATTTAAAAGAGATAGGGCGACTATTGAACCAGTATCTATAGGAAATCCATCATAAGCCACAGTTCTTGAATGGAGGCCACGTTTCTTTGCAGCTTCCATGTATTCATTAGAAAAATCTGAGTCAATTTTAAATTTGTAGGGCATACTGCCTAAAAAATGAAAATCATCATCGACATGGGTCCATTCTGGCTCCGGATGTGCCTGGATTTGATGCCCGACTATACTTGGCCATGTAGTAGAATAAACTAATATTATATCTGCACCACTTTCTTCAATCCGAGTTTTAAGAGTATCATATGCTGAACGTAAATTACCATATCCTTGATTTAATTCAGGAGCAAGGAGCGGTTGGGGATGCGGTGGGCAGTAAATTCCAAATAATATGTTTGATTTAGTCGACATTTGAATACCTCAAAGAACTATTTCCCTAGTTTCTGAATTAGGGTCCCATGCAACAATTGCATTTCCAGTCCCAATGACTGATTGGTACCCATAAATTTCGGCAGGATATTGTGGGAAATTCATAGCAGCCATCATCCAAGTAAGACCACCGGCTTCTGTTTCTGCAATAGTTTGTTCAGTATATTCTGGCGTGATATCAACTACTTCTCGCATTTTTCCATCCCTCATCATGCCGACCATCTTCATGTCCCAAACATATTGACTATGATTATAGATATGCTCCCTACTCATATCTTCAGGTA
>JBKEHQ010000003.1:0-58173 GCA_046710875.1 Candidatus Thalassarchaeaceae archaeon | reverse complement strand
ATAAATTCACAGATATCCAGCTAATTAGATTGAGTAGAGCGTCGGAAGCAATGTTTGGAGGGCATAGTTCTATTATTCCAATTAGAGATAGGAAATCGCTTCGTAATCTTTCACTGAAACCAGTCGTAATAGTCGATACAAATATATTAATTGATGCATTGAAAGACGATTTGGTAAGAGAAATTACAGGAGATAGTTTTGGAAGTCTGAATTGGACAGTAGAACGATCATTTCATTGGATGCTTAGACGACGGAAAAAAGAAGGTTTGATGTTGATGAATATCCCTCCAGTAGTAATGTCTGAATTCCTAAATCGTACAAAAAGTCCTGAAGATGTATTAAATTTATTTTCGAATAAAATTTATATTGATCCTGATATTTGGAGTAAGAACATTACACAAGAATTACTTATAGACAAGGTAACTAAAATTTGTAGAGAATTTGGTGATTGGGAATATACTTTTGATAAAGAAGAAATGAAAAATATGGAGTTAGAACAATTCTTAATAAGTCATAAAGATATTTTTATTGAAATAACTAATCAAAAAATGAATAGGGAGGATTACGTAGATAGAAGTATTATAGAAGGAGAGGAAATATATCCTGAAAGAGGGGATCTAGAAATTATTCGTTCAGCAGCATTGATTGCAAAATCTTTCAATCCTGAGATAGGAAGTGTAATTATTGCTACCAGAGATAGTGATTTTAAATTAATATCTAGATCTTTAGAAGAAAAGTATGGATTTGGAGTAGTTGGAGATGCACAAGAATTGAACAGGCGAGTTCTTAGATAATTTCTAAATAATTTATTTTTGATTATTTATCCAATTCTCTAATATTTGCCTTCTTTTTAATACGTCAACTCTTGATGTGTGTGGCATATCCGATACTATATGTATTTCAGCAATATCACTGAAATGTTCCTTTAAAAGATTAAAATGTTCAATTCCTAAAGTCTCATCTTGTTCTGCCTGAATGACAAGAATTGGAACTTTGGGAACTCCCCAAAATGGTATCTGAGCATTGGAATATCCAACATTAAGATCAGGATGAATGCGTTGATATTCTCTTCTGAGTATATGTCTTACCCAAGGATTTGCCATAACGGCCCTGCCAGGTAATTTTTGTTCTATTACAAGTGGGAAAGAGGTAGCTGGAGATTCTAAAATCACACCTTTTAGAGAGTCTCCCCACCAATTTGAACTAAATGAAGAAAGTCTAATTGTCAAAAATCCACCCATAGAATGCCCATATATCCAAAATTTCTCAGGTTTGAATCCTATCATCTTAGGAGTTTGTTCTAATAATAGTTCAATATCTGCTACCACTTTCAAGATAGTCCATTCATATTTTCCTTTTTGTTCACCAAATCCTCTTTGATCCAGGCTTAGGACATTTAGGCCCATTGAATTCATGTGTTGACATCTAGATTCTCCTCTTCCAAGTGTAGAATTATATCCATGAAGATACAAAATAACATCTTTGCTTTTGGTTTCAGATTCTAAAAATTGTGCCTTTAGATTCTCCTTACCCCATCCTTTGAAATTAAATGTTTTCCAACGGTTATCTGTGAGTTTGGTTATAGTTCTAGGAGGAGTAATGAATACTGATGAATATATTCTCCACCTCATAAATAGCCAACCTGAAATTGGCATTGATATTCCTAATAAAAACCAAGTGATATGATAAGTTCGCCAAACTGGAAAAATAATTATGGATATAATTTGTAATATTATCAAAGCGGTCAAAATCTTAGGTTTACTGAGTAAAAGAGGTTTTGGCGTTTTTTCATACACTGCTGCCCTAAACTTAGATACTTCAGATTTTTTATTTTGATTTAAATAATTCAAAAAACTAACCCCTGTATAAACTTAAGGAGAATGGTTACATAAATAACATAGTGATATTGATTACAACATGTATGAATGCTAACATTAAGTAATTTTTAGTACACTAAGGGAGGACTAAATAATCAAAATTTGAAATACCGGATAATTAAGCGCGGCCATGGAAGGAGCAACGGACCCATCGGTTCTTGAAGATCGCCTTTATTATAAAATTGGGGAATTTGTATATGATAATGCAAAAGTTGTATTAACATTAACTATGCTTCTTTGTGCCGCACTTGCTGGTTTAATGACACTTGAACCTAAATATGTTGAAGGATATGGTGAAGGAGATTTAGAATCTGTTTATGGATGGAATGCAATATCTCTTGGTTTTAGTTCGGATGAAGAAGGCGCTCAGGAATCTTTCTACGTACTTTTCCACCATCCTGATAAACAATCAAATGATTCTGAGGTAAAATCTGCAATTGAAGAAACATTATCGATACTTAATGAATCTAATTCTGTAATTCTTCATTATCCGTGGCTTACAAATGACGCGAATCGGTCTGAATTAATTAGTACTGTTGATTCCTCTTGGTCTAGAGTTAAGGTAGATATAGTCTTAGATAGAGAAAATGCAAAAATATTATTAAAAAATACAATAGAACATATTGCTTTGCCTGAGTCTGCCCCTCTTGGGATGGAAAAATGGGTTACAGGAAATTTAGCGATTGACGTAACATTTGACCTCACATTAGAAGAAGAATTAATCCAAGCAGAAATTATTTCGGCACCTTTGACCTTGATCATATTAATATTTGTATTTGGAAGTTTAGTTGCAGCTGGTTTACCTGTACTAACTGGAATTTACACTGTTGTTGCAGCAATTGGAATTGTTACTGGCTTGACATATATATTCGATGATATTACAATTTATGCAAATAATATTGTATCTCTTCTTGGAATAGGCCTTAGTGTTGACTATTCTCTTTTTATTGTAAATCGCTTTAGAGAGGAGTTGGGTCGTGGACATGATAGAAGAACTGCGATTGCAGTAACTAGTGCGACGGCTGGTAGAGCGATATTTTTCTCTGGAATGACAGTAATATCAGGATTGATGGGGATGTTATTCTTTGATAATACTGGTTTACCCTCATTGGGATGGGGTGGAATCTGTGCAACTTTCGTAGCACTAACTTCATCAATTGTACTTTTGCCTGCAATATTATCTCTTCTTGGTGAAAGAGTGAATGCGATTAAAATACCATTCTCTAATGTAAATACAGAGTCCGAAAGCGGATTTTGGCCATGGATTGCAAATAATGTTATGGAACGTCCTTTGTCGGTTTTAATACCTTCAATAATAGTTTTAATGCTGGCCGGATCTCCTTTCTTAAATGCAGAATGGGGGATTACAACATGGAAGGCATTAAGTCCGGATGATGAAGCAAGAAATGGAATGGAAATAACTGATGAAAAGTGGCCTGGAGATATTGCTAATACAGTTCAGATAGTTTTTGAAACTAATGATGAGATAAATCCATTTTCAGAGGATAATTTGAGAGGTTTATATGACTTTTCAGTTGATATTCTTGAAATAGAAAATACTATTTATGTCTATAATTATGCTCATTTTGATGTAAATATGACTATTGATGAAGTAGTTACATTTTGGGACACGTCCAATGATGGAGATTTAAGCCCTGAAGATAAGCATATTATTGATTTACAGAGAGGCTTTCATAGAGGCAGTTCAATTGGGACTAATGGCATTATAGTTGCTCAGGTAGGTATAGATGGCGATCAAGCCAGTGAAAAATCAAGAAATGTAGTCAACGAAATTAGAGATTTAGAGTCAAAAGATAGTCAATTTGGAGGAGGGGCTGAAGTTTATGTGGCAGGTTTAGCAGCATACAATCAGGATGTGCTTGATGCAGTAGTAGAGAATCTCCCAATTGCTATAGCATTTATTCTGATAACCAGTTATATCCTAATTTTCTTACAAGTTAGATCAGTAATTTTACCGCTTAAAGCTCTAATAATGAATATCTTATCGGTAACTGCATCATTTGGAGTATTGGTTTGGGTATTCCAAGAAGGAAATGGTTCGGAATTATTGAATTTTACTCCCCAACCGATAGACCCAACTACTCCAGTAATGATTTTTGCCATACTATTTGGACTAAGTATGGATTATGAAGTATTGATGTTATCTAGAATTCATGAGGAGTGGGAAAGAACTAATGATAATACAAAAGCAGTTGCAATTGGTTTGCAGAAAAGTGGCCGTATAATTACATCTGCTGCTCTTGTGATGATAACAGTATTCGCAGCCTTTGGTCTTTCATCAGTTTCTTTAATGAAGCAATTTGGTTTTATGCTTGCCCTTGGAGTTGCAGTAGATGCAACATTGGTTCGGGCCCTTGTTGTTCCATCTACGATGAGGTTGATGGGGACACTGAATTGGTGGGCACCATCTTGGTTACAACAAAAACCCAGCCATGAAGTAAATGATTCTGAGTTATGATTACATATGTAAAATCATTGCTTCGCCAAATTCACTACATTTCAGTAAAGTTGCATCATCCATTAATCTCTCAAAGTCGTATGTTACTGTCTTGGCCGATATTGCACCTTCCATCCCCTTCACTATCAAATCTGCTGCTTCACTCCATCCCATGTGCCTAAGCATCATTTCTGCTGATAGGATTAAGGAGCCGGGGTTTACTTTGTCTTGCCCTTCATATTTTGGAGCAGTGCCGTGAGTAGCCTCAAAAATTGAAATTCCAGAATCATAATTTATATTAGCACCTGGAGCAATCCCAATTCCTCCTACTTGAGCAGCAAGAGCATCAGAAATATAGTCACCATTTAGATTCATTGTTGTCAATACACTGTATTCCTTTGGTCTTGTTAAAATTTGTTGTAACATAGCGTCTGCAATAACATCTTTTATGATAATTTCAGTACCTGTTATAGGATTTATCATTGAGCACCATGGCCCTCCATCGATCTCGATAGCTCCAAATTCCTCTTTTGCTAATTGATACCCCCAGTCCCTAAATCCTCCTTCAGTAAATTTCATAATATTTCCTTTGTGTACTATCGTCACATTTTGTTCATTATTGCTTATTGCATGATTAATTGCCGCTCTTACAATTCTCGTAGTTCCTTCTTTACTAATTGGTTTTATTCCAATCCCGCTTGTATCTGGGAATCTAATTTTTGTAACTCCCATTTCATCATGTAAGAAATTTATTACTTTCTGCACTTCCGGACTACCTGCTTCCCATTCTATTCCAGCATAAACATCTTCACTATTTTCACGAAAAATAATCATATTTACATTCTCTGGCGATTTTACGGGACTAGGAGTTCCATCGTACCACCTAACTGGGCGTACGCAAGCATAAAGGTCGAGTTTTTGGCGAAGCGCTACATTTAGACTTCTTATTCCTCCTCCCACAGGAGTTGTAAGAGGTCCTTTAATTGAAATTAGACCTGTTTTCATTGATGTCAGAGTATCACTAGGGAGCCATTCACCTGTTGCATCAAATGCTTTTTGGCCTGCTAAAACTTCACTCCAATAAATTTTTCTTACATTTTTATATGCCTTATTAACTGCAGCATCTACAACATTGATCATAACTGGAGTGATGTCTATGCCGATTCCGTCGCCCTCAATATAATGAATAATTGGCGTATTGGGTACAATTAATTCCCCATCATTCATTGTTACTTTAACTCCCTGTGCCATATCCATCATATAGCCCACTTAGCGGTCATTCAAGAAGCCAACCCTCTTGACCTAGTTACTTACAGGTTGTAAATATGAAAGGCATGGTTCGTTGGGTAGAAGGTTTGACAATGGAGGGCATCACATCAAATGGAAAATCTTTTGGAATATATGGTGATGAATATCCTAGTCCAATGGAAATGGTGCTTCATGCTCACGCTGCATGCTCTTTCGTAGATGTAATAAGTGGACTTAAGGATCGAATTAAAAATGTAAAATCTGCTCATATAGAAATTGATTCAGAAAGATCAGAGGATTCTCCGCGAGTTTTCACAAAAATTAATATGAAATATATTATTGATGGCCAAGTTCCAAAGGAATTAGTTATGCGTATAATTGAATATAGTCATGAAAAGCTATGTTCTGTTGGAATAATGTTAACAGGTTATGGAGTAAAATTAACGTGGGAATTAGTAATAAATAATTCTGATAAATAACTAGTATTTTAAATTTAGAAATAAATTAAAAATCAGTTAATGGTATTATTTTGGCATCACTCTTCCTCAAGCATTAAACACCCTCCATTCAGAAGATGAAATCCCGCTATGCGTGAGACCTTAAAAATCGTCTATTAAAAATTAGTGAGTTGGTAAATAATGCAGTCTAAAATAAAAAATAATAATTCATCATTAGAAGAAGAAAATGGCATGGTCATTGAAAGACGTTTTACTGCTAGTGGGAATGATCCTTTTGGGTCTTTCAATTGGATTGAGATGGATGTTGAAATAAGAAATCCTGATGGATCCATGGCTGAATCAATATATGGAGTAAAACTTCCTTCTGGATTTTCAGGAGTACCAGGAAAAGTACTAGCGCAGAAATATTTACGTAAAGCCGGTGTACCTTTGTACCTCAGAAAGGTACCTGAAGAGGGAGTACCGGTATGGCTTCAAAGAAGTGAACCTGATCACGAGAAGCTTCAATCCGTAGATAAAAATGAAAGATTTGGGGGAGAAATAGATGGAAGAAGCCTGTTTAGACGCTTGGCTGGTACTTGGACATATTGGGGATGGAAGTATGGATACTTTGCTAGAGAAGCTGATGCATTATCATATTTTGATGAAATGTGTTATCTAATTGCCAGTCAAAGGTCTGCTCCAAACAGTCCTCAATGGTTCAATACTGGCCTACATTGGGCGTATGGGATAGAGGGGCCTGCACAAGGGCACCATTACATTGATCCTTCTACAGGAGAGTTAGAGCTATCAATAAACGCATATGAACACCCACAACCACACGCCTGCTTTATTCAATCTGTCTCGGATGAATTAGTTGGAGGTACTGGATCAATAATGGGATTATGGAATCGTGAAGCATTGTTATTCAAGTACGGCTCAGGCACGGGCTCAAATTTCTCTAGAATAAGGGGGAAAGATGAGCCTTTATCCGGCGGTGGTAAATCATCGGGTTTGCTATCATTCTTAAAAATTGGAGATAGGGCTGCTGGTGCAATAAAGTCAGGAGGGACTACCCGTAGGGCTGCTAAAATGGTTACATTAGATTTGGATCATCCAGATATTGAAGAATATATTGATTGGAAATCTAGTGAAGAAGAGAAAGTTTCTGCACTTGTGATAGGAAGTAATATCCTTCAAAGACATGCAAATTCAATAATGGATTCTATTTGGAATCATGAAATTGATAATAGTAGATTTGACCAAGGAGTCAATTCTCTACTAAGAAAATCAATGGTTAAAGCAATAAAAGATAGTGTTCCACAACCTCACATTCAAAGAATCATAGATCTAGCAAAACAAGGTTGGAAAGGAGTTGATTTTGATGTTTTTGATACTGATTGGCAGGGTGAAGCTTACATGACTGTATCGGGACAAAATAGTAACAATTCTGTAAGAGTTCCTAATGAATTTATGGATGCTGTAGAAAATAAAGATAGTTGGAATTTATACTGGAGAACAGAGTTAGATAAAGCTGAAGAAGAGGATAGATTGCCTGAGCCTTGCAAAGTGCTCGATGCTGGGGAACTATGGAATAAAGTAGCATATACAGCTTGGGCGTGTGCTGATCCTGGTGTACAGTTTGATACGACAATAAATGAATGGCATACTTGTCCTGAAGGAGGGAAAATAAATGGTTCAAATCCATGTTCTGAATATATGTTTTTAGATGATACGGCTTGTAATCTTGCCAGTATAAACCTCTTAAAATATTATGACATGAATACACAGGTATTCAATATTGAAGATTTTCGTCATAGTGTAAGACTTTGGACTACTACTTTAGAAATTAGTGTTTTGATGGCACAATTTCCTTCTGCGGAAATAGCTAAAAAGTCGTATGATTATCGAACATTAGGACTTGGTTATTGTAATATTGGATCTTTATTGATGCATATGGGAATACCATATGATGATGAAAGAGGGTATGCAATTTGTGGTGCCATGACTGCAATTATGTGCGGAGAATCATATGCAACTAGTGCTGAAATAGCATCAATATTGGGCCCATATCCAGATTATGAAAGAAATAAAGAACATATGCTTAAAGTAATGAGGAATCATAGAAGAGCAGCCTACGGAAATGATGCGAATGAATATGAAGGCTTATCAGTCACACCAATGAGTATTGACTCTAAGAAATGCCCTAAAGATCTATTAGAAGCAGCTAGGAGTGCTTGGGATTCGGCATTAAGAGAAGGTGAAGAACATGGATATAGAAATGCACAAACTACAGTTATAGCACCTACAGGAACAATAGGTTTGGTAATGGGTGCTGACACTACTGGCGTAGAACCTCAATTTTCTTTAGTACAATACAAAACTCTAGCCGGCGGTGGATCTTTGAGAATTGTAAATGGAGGAGTTTCTAATGCATTAAAGAGGTTAGGATATTCAGAAAAAGAGACTCGTGATATTGAACAATATATTACCGGAAGTAAAACACTTAACAACTGCCCTCATCTTTCTGCTGAAAAATTATTAAATCTGGGATTCGACAACACCACTGTTAAAAGAATTGAAGATAGTTTTGCGGATGTATTTGATATTCGTTCTGCATTCTCTTCAAATATATTAGGAGAATCATTTTGTACTGAAAAATTGGGAATGACACAAGAGGATTATGAAAATCCTTTCTTTGATGTTTTGTCACATATGGGATTCTCATCAAATGAAACGGATACAGCAAATGATTATGTTTTTGGATATAATATGATAGAGGGTGCGCCTGGATTGAAGGATGAACACTTAGCCGTGTTTGATTGTGCAACACCATGTGGAAAATATGGTCAAAGATCTATTGATTGGAAGGCGCATGTTATGATGATGGCGGCAGCTCAGCCATTCATATCAGGTGCTATATCAAAGACAATAAATATGCCATCTGACTCTACTGTAGAGGAGATACGAGATGCATATAATTTGAGTCATGCAACGATGAATAAAGCATGTGCGGTTTATAGAGACTGTTCAAAACTTTCTCAGCCGTTGATGAATCAACTAGTAGACTCAAGCGCAATGGAAGAAGATGTTGAAGAATTGGTTGTAACAAAAATGGTTGAAGATGTTGTCAGAGTACTACCAGTTCCTGAAGCATCTGCTAGACCAATAGCAGAATCAATGGTAGAGTATATCGCAACAAGGCGGCAATTGCCAAACAAAAAGAAGGGCGATAATATCAAAGCAAGAATAGGTGGACATAGTGTGCGCTTAATCACTGGAGAATATCCTGATGGTAAGTTAGGAGAGATTATTCTCGTCACATCAAAAGAAGGTGCTGCTTGGAGGGCAATGTTGAATCAGTTCGCAATTGCAGTTTCTATTGGTTTACAGCATGGAGTGCCATTGGAAGCTTTCGTAAAAGTATTTACTTTCCAAAAATTCGAACCTAGTGGGATGGTTGAAGGAGGAAGTGGAAGAGTAAAGATGACCTCGAGTTTAGTAGACTACATATTTAGGGAATTAGCTATTGAATATGCGGGGAGAGATGATTTAGCACATGTAAGTGTTGAAGAAGCCGATTTTGATCCATACTCAATAAGTAAACCAGAAATTACAGATCTTGGTATTCTACGAACTCAAGGTGAAAAGAGAGAGTTGCAAATGACTTTAGATTCGATATCAAATTTAGAAGATATTGAAGTTAAAGAACGAAGATTAGCAAGAGAAAGGGGATATACGGGCGATATTTGTGCATCTTGTGGTAGTAGCCAAATGAGAAGAAATGGGACTTGTCTAAAGTGTGATGCTTGCGGTGAAACTACTGGTTGTTCATAAACCACCATAAATCAACTCATATAAATACGAGCCAGTATGTCGTTTAAGCCATGGCTGTGAGTGTTGATGTGGTAATTCCCACCTTTCGGCGCCCTGTAGAGTTGGCTAAATGTTTAGAATCACTGTCAAAACAAACTGTTAGCCCTACTTCAATTGAAGTCATAGATGATTCAGAGACAGACTATGGACCGGGCATTTCAAGAAATATTGGATGGAAGAGAGGTAGTGCCGATGTTGTAGCCTTCCTTGATGACGATTGTATTGCGCCGAAAAACTGGATTGAAACAATACAAGAAATTCTTGAAAATCCTGATGTTGGTGGCATTGAAGGGGCTATGACAACTCAGGATACTCTTGGTAATACTATACCTTACAATCCGCCTAATAGATTTAAGTGGGATAGGTTCAAGACTGCTAATCTAATTATTAGGAGAGAAGCATTAGAAATAGTAAATGGTTTTGATGAGAGGTACTTTCTACATAGGGAAGATACAGATTTGGCATGGAAAGTGATCGATGCAGGGTACTCTATAGTGTGGTCTTCAAAATGTATAATGCATCATCCAGAACCTTTAGGCTCAATGGGCATTTATGCACCATATCCAAGATCGGAACAACTACTTTATCGGTGTAATCCAAAAAAATATGTAGAAAGTGCTGCAGGATTAATATCATTTGAAAGTATACGAAATGGAAGCCTGTGGAAGCTCCAACGAGAATTACGAATTATTCAAACCCCTAATGATGTTAAGAAATTGAATAGGTTTGAATCTTGGAATTTATGGAGTAGAGCGTGGCTAGTTTCAATTTTCTGGATAATTAGGAAAAAAACAATTGGAGAGCCCAAGGATGTATCTAAAAATTTAAGATGAATCATAATTGATTAAGACTTGCGGTGGGACATAGTCTTGTAAGTTTTCAAAAAATTCAATATCTTTACTCAACTTCATCCTTACTCTAGCCTCTATTTCTTTAGAAACAGTAGATTTCAGGTTTGGAACATATTTCCAGCCTAATCTACGAATTGGGTCGATTAAAATCTTTCGGAGTGCCCTACTTGGAAGAAATATTCGCGCTAAGAAAAAAAATATTTTTGGAGGATTGCGTAAAATTTTTCTTAAAGGATTTATTGATAGTATACCACTTACATTTTTTATGGTAAAATCATTAGGCATTTTTTGAGAATCTATATCCAACCATTTAGAGAGAGATTGAAGTACAAAAGCAGGATTTTTAGAAATGTTAGAAAGTGTAATTACCCTCACTCTATCTTCCCCTAATTTATCTATCCATAACTTGACAAAACTGGAGTATTGAGGATATGTAAGAAAGGACCATGTGTCGGAATCATTTGTATTTGCTCGCCATGCTTTTTCTTCTATTGCCACTAATAATTCTTCAAGAGATACATCATAATTTATTGTTTTATTCATTTCTCCATGCCATGAAATAAATAAATCATATGGATCTCTAAGTGTTATGATGACTTTGGCTTTAGGTAATAAATTAGCAACAGAATCTAAAGCTTTAGTAGAGTAAAGATGTTGTGGAGATTTATCTATAATCCAAGATTCCTGTTTATATCTATCCATATTAATCTCATTGGGTAAAATTAATGTGCCTTTTGGCTTAGTTGGACTAAAGGGTAAATCACTAACTCCCCCCAATAAAAAACCACTCTCTGAGGCACTAATTGGTATTTTTTCCCATGGATGATATATTTCAGGATGTTTTCGAAGCCATGTTAACAAAGAAGTAGTTCCACATTTTGGACCTCCAATCAATAATAAATTTGGAACGTCGAGGATTGATTGCATAATATCCTATAACTCCGTATATTATTTTTATATTAAGATATTTGATTAGAATCAGAAGAATATTGGTTGATCTCTGTAATCCAATGAGCTGTTGAATAGCCCGTTAGTTTCTCAAATTTTATTAAATCATTGATTACTATATTTGAACATATTTTATAATAATTTTTATTAACTTTTCTTATTTTTGGTTTACCACTGATTATTGGCATAGAGTAAATATTTAAATCAATAGACTGTAATTTATTTACTATAGGTTTCTTAATAGTTTTTGGAATAATAGAGAAAGCATACCTGAATAACTTACCCAATGCAGTTAAGGGTCGACGATCGCTTGCACTATTTGCATGTTTTTGTAAATTGATACTATAATCATGAGAATCTAAATTTAAAAAAGTCTCGACTTGGGATAATATTTTATTTGGCTCATTCCTCATATGCTTACTATCGATAATTAAAAAATTATCAATTGAGAAATATTCAAGCCATCTTTCCATACATTGGCCATACAATGAGCTACTCTTTAGACGGTCATCGGACCATGCAATTAAAAAATCAGACCAGTCTACATTATTCTCAATATCAGATTTGGTATCTCTGACCATACTCCAGTGACTAATTGTCCTTGATATAGGTTCCCTTAAACATAATATAAATTTCATATCTGGTATTTTATTGAATATTCTTTTGGGAGAAAGTGGACAAGCAAATGTATGAACAGACGCATCTATACGTAACCCATTTTTTGTAAAGCAATTTTCATAATCAAGCCAGTTTGGTTCCCTTAATATTCTGTCAAAGGTCCCTTTATGAGAGCTTATAATATTGGGTTCTTTTGGATCGGAAATTTGAATTTGTGAATGTTGGGACATAGTATTTGCTAACCAAGTAGTTCCTGCTTTAGGAACTCCTACAATGAAAGCATCAATTGGTTGCATGAATAAATGTCTCCTAATATGTACTCCTTATTCTAGCACCTTGAAGTAGGCGAAAACGACCGTCTGTATCAAAAGTATGTTCTCATGTGAACAGACGTGGGCTCTGAGGGAGAGTATCGATTAATTTGGTTTCAGCATTTACATAAATCTGCTGGTACACTAATTGTTAATATGGCTATAAATAATAATGAAGTATTATTTGATTATCATAACAATGGAAATCCTACAAACAGTATCGGAGAAGTATTGCCAATTTGGGAATACAGTAAAAATCAATTATTAGATTTTGTTAATGAATGTGAAATATCTGGTATTACGTTTGTTGCTACTGAGTATGGTGCTCCAAATTTTAAATTACTAGATGAGGATTCTAGAGTAGTGTTAATTACTTGCATCCGAGATCCTAAAAAAAGAATTATTTCCAACTTTAATTATGATTATTATTCTGGATATACGAATGAAAAAACTTTGGAAGATTTTATTAAAAATCCAAGTGTTTATACTTCTGATAATTATTATGTAAGAGTATTTTCTAGAAAAACTAGTCTACCATTAGAAAAATTAACAAATGAGGACTGTGCATTAGCATTAATTAATATTTTAAAATTTGATTTAATAATTAAGACTGAAAATAATAATTTAGAAGATAAATTATTTAAAAAATTTGGATGGAGTGAGGTTAGTGCAAATAATCATAGTACCTTTGGAAATAAATGGCGTATTATTAATATGATTAAAAAATTAACCTTGATAAAATTAATTAGATATATTAGAAAGAAAAATATGGCATCAGACAATTCAAGTTTAGATAGCATGTTTGCTTTGGATTATGAGTTATTATCAAAAATTAATGAAGATTAGTATCAAAAATTATTTACCTTTTTTAAAAATAGCAATATATCTTTGATTCTCCATATTAATAATTGTACTAGAATTTGTATCATCAATTATTTGATATCCTATGAGATTTAAATCTTTTATTTGGCCTATGAGCCATGACTTCTTTAATGGCCATGGAGGTCCAGATGGATTCGGGACATTATCATTCTCAGGTCTTTTTTTGCCAATACAAATTAGATTACCATCCTGTCTTACCAATGGAGATAAGGTCTTAGCAAGTTTATTGCGTATTTTTGAATGGACCGCTTGTAAAATATGTACTTCAACAACTAAATCAAAATTATTTTTCCAAGAATTGGGCAATTCTAATAAATTATATACAAACCAGCGAACATCTGAATTAGGAAATCTCTTTTGGCACCATTTTATACAAGTTTCGGATATATCAAATGCGTAAACATCCATTCCTAATTTAGATAAAGCAATTGCATCATCTCCAAGGCCACAGCCAATAATCAATGCCTTTTTATTTTTAAAATAGTTATCACCTTGGGCATTAATCCAGGATAATAAATTTGGATTCGGAATTAAGTTAGCCCATGGGATGCCTTCAATTTTACCGTTTGCATCTGAATAAATTGTTTCAAACCAAGAAAGTGGGTCTCCATTTATCTGAGCAATTTCTGCGGTTCTTTTAATATCTAGAAAGTTATTGTTATCGGCTGATATTATAATCACCTTATTTTATTTGATTTAATGATTCTTGAATCTTTGAATTTCTTTTCCCAATCCAATTGTAAAATTCTAAAAAAGATTTTTGATCTTCTTCAAAAATGTTTTTAGCAATACGTAAAAAGGAAGATGGGTTTGCTGAATGTATTTCCATAATAAAACTTACAAGTTTCGATCTATTTGTAAGATTACTTAAAATCCATAGTTTCGGCATTAAATTACTTTTGTCCATTATATCAAAATTTAAATATTCTCTTATACTAGAGTGAATAAGAACCTGAATGGCTTTTTGATTACCATTATCAATAACTTTTGGTGCCCTTCGTAAAAACTCATTAGTGTCCACTCTAATTATGAAACCTAATGTCGATGTAGCCAATGTTGATATGTTTTCATCAGAATCAAATAGTAATATGTCAAGTAAATATAATGTTAATTTTGAATCATAAGAGTATAATTTTGAAAGGGAGGTTGACAAAGTTTTTCTTATTTCTTTATTATTCATCTCAACTGCAGAAATTAATATCTCTTTTGACTGTTCGTGGTAATCTGGTATTAAATTGACTGTTGCGTTGATCAATGCTTCGGATTCTTCTTTTTCAGAAGTTTTGAGATTTAATTTAATTCTCGAAAATAAATTCAAATATGGAGTTAAAATACGATAGGAGGACAGACTCTCGATCCAGTATGGAAGTAATGAATGTGATGAGTTTGATGAAGAAGATATGTAATCAAGTATGAGATTTACGGCTACTAGTCCTGATTGATGAGGAATATTTTCTTCAAACACTTCTGCTACAGATGAATCCCACTCCATATGATGTGGGCCAGAAGAGATAGATTTACTTCGATAGAGTGGAGATTGGGCCATTGCTATAGATACGATAAAGGTAAAACAATATTCTCTACATAATTCAGATGCTTCAAAACACATCCCAATCATAGTAGCAATTGCAAAATACCATCTATCGGTATCAGGTGCTGTGTCATCCAATGCAGTTGAGAGCCAATCCCTTATTTGTAAAATTATAATTCTTTTTGATATTATTTCTAAATTTTTGATTGCCCATTTTTCTCTTTCAGATTCAGGATCAATATGCCTTTTTACATAATTTGGCTCTATACTATAAATTATCTCTGACAGTTTTGCTTTGAATCCAGCTTTATCTATTGAAAAGAGGCCGGATGTTTGGGACAGTAATGCATCTAAACTTTTAGGAGGTGAACTAGGGAAATCTGGAGATTCGAGAGGAGGTTGCGGCAAAGGACCTTGATTATACGAATCTTTAACGTATCTTTCTAAAATTTTTGAGCAATTTTCCCAAATTAAAGGTTCGGCATCGCGGCGAACCATTAGATACACCAATTATATTTCAAGTTCAATATTTAGATTTTGGATTAATTCTTTGTATCGATTTCTGATTGTAACTTCAGTAACGCCTGCAACTTCTGCTACTTCTCTTTGGGTTCTACGTTTTCCGCAAAGAACGCTAGCAATATAAATAATTGAGGCAGCAATTCCAGTTGGGCCTCGCCCACTTGTCAATTCTCTTTCTTGAGCTGCTGCAATTAATTCGTATGCTTTCGCCTGGACCTCTGCATCTAGATCTAATCCTGAACAAAACCGAGGGATGTAATCTTCTGGTTTAGTAGGTGGTATTTTCATTTTAAGTTCTCTAACCATAAATCTGTAGGTACGTCCTATCTCTTTTCTTCCTGTACGACTAGCTTCACCAATTTCATCCAACGTTCTAGGATTAGCACATTGTCGACATGCGGCATACAAACTTGCAGCGGCTACTCCTTCGATTGACCGTCCACGAATTAATCTAGCTTCTACGGCTTTTTTATAATTAACAGCTGCAGCTTCTCTTATTGACTTGGGCAAATCTAATCTGCTAGCCATCCTATCTAATTCCGCCAGTGCCATAGCTAAATTTCTCTCTGTAGCGTTGCTAACACGTGATCTTTTTTGCCATTTTCTCATTCGGTAAAATTGACTTCTATATCTGCTAGAAATTGATTTTCCTGAATAATCCTTATTTTGCCAATCTATGTCCGTTGAAAGTCCCTTATCATGAAGCATAACAGTCATGGGTGCTCCAGTACGGGCCCTTTGATCGCCTTGTTCTGGACTAAATACTCTCCATTCTGCCCCTTGATCAATTACATTGTCTTCTAATACAAGGCCACAATCTTGGCATACTATTTCACCCCTAGTTTCATCTTTTATTAGATTTCTACTTGCGCATTCAGTGCATTTTACTGTATCTTCAATGAGGTCGTTTACCATGATATCAATCCACCTTTCTAAGTAAAGGTAAAATAGTGCGAAAGCCCATCTTATTTAAGCCTGATAGTTAAAATATCATACATTTATACATTAAAGAAATTTCAAAATGTAAAAATTATTTTCAAAAATTGTGATATAGGGCCGGACCGTGCCATAGATGGAGGAGGGATGTGAATGACTGAAAATAGTTGGCCGCCAAACAATATTGAACTTACTGATGGCAAAAGAATTCTATTTTTAACAAAAGACTTAGAATTAATTTCGAAACAACTTTATGAAGGTCTTAATTTAAGAATGGAGGATTTGACAATAGAGGATTTGCTAGATGATATAAATACTGATGTGATGACTCCTGCATGGGTCTGTTTTGATCATGATCCTGCTAAAATTGCAGAAAATGCCTATGCAGGATTAATGCATAATGGTAGACGCGTTTTTGAAAAGGATGCTTTAATAAATGGAAATTTTGAAGTTATAGTATCAGGACATAGGAAAGGTACGGGATCAAGTAGGGAAACCGCACCTCAATGTGAAAGATGGTCTGGAATTAGAATAATTATTGCTGCTTCTTTTGCACCAATTCATGAGAGAAATAATATAAATTTGGGTCAATTGATGGGAACGTATTCCATGCTAGAGAGAATGCAAAATGGAGAAGTGATTCCTTTATCTGAATTCACCTCTAATTATGATCCAGTTACAAAACTAATAATTGAAAATGGAGGAATATTTTCTTTTGCTAAAAAATTAAAAAATGGAGATATTAAACTGCCAATTTCGCATACCAAAAAACGCCCTATGACAATGGCTGAGAAAATAATTGCAAATAAACTACTAACAACACTCAAAGAAAATTATGTAAAGCCTGGAGATGCAGTTCTAGCAAAAGTTGATGGAGGATATTCTCATGAATTTACTACAGCACAAGTACATACATTTTTACAACAAGAATATGGAAATGGATATTCATTACCAAACCCAATAAAATTTGCTGTATTTGAAGACCATTTATTATATGCAACTGGAGTTCCAAAATTTAGTCCTCATACTGAAAAAATTGAAACTTTGAGAAGATTGCAAAATGCTTTTCAAAAACATACTGGAGTTAGAGATTATTCTGCTGTAAATGGAGTAAGTCCAGGTATTTGTCACCAAATTGCTCGTGAAGAATTTATTGATGTTGGTGATTTTATTCAGGCGACAGATTCGCACACGTGTAT
This sequence comes from Candidatus Thalassarchaeaceae archaeon, assembly GCA_046710875.1. GTDB lineage: Archaea > Thermoplasmatota > Poseidoniia > Poseidoniales > Thalassarchaeaceae > MGIIb-O3. The sequence continues at coordinate 40,479 of JBKEHQ010000003.1, read as the reverse complement.
GGGAGGTGCCTCTAATGCACTAACATATGGAGTTGGTTCTACTGAATATGCAAATCTAGTGCATAATCAATTTGCATTTGTAAAGGTCCCCGAAAGTATAAGATTCGAATTAATAGGTAATTTGAATCATGGTTGTACTGCAAAGGATGTAATTTTACATATTTTACTTAATTATGCAGCCAAATCAGAAACGTTAGATAGGAGCATGGAATTTGGTGGACCTGGTCTTGTTAGTCTATCAATGGATGAGCGAGCGACCCTGTGTAATATGGCTACTGAATGTAGTGCCAAAACAGGTATATGTGAGCCTGATTCTTTAACAGTAGATTGGTTATTGGAAAGGAGGGTCGATCTTACTGCAGAAAAAATTCTAGATGGATTTGTAATGCCCGATCCAGGTGCAGTTTATGATGGAGGTATCCACATAATTGATTTATCAAACATATTACCAATGGTAGCACACCCCGGTGATCCTGATATGGGGATACCTTCTGACCCTACAAATGGAGCTTTTGTACATGAAATTGGTGATGTAAGTATAGATATTGCATATGCTGGATCATGTACTGCAGGAAAAGAAGATGATTTTGCATATTATGCTATGGTTACCAAAGCAGCGTTGGATGCTGGACTTAAAATTAATGAGAGAGTAGAGTGTTATATTCAATTTGGATCAAAAGCGGTAAAGGAGTTGTCAATCAGAAATGGATGGACAGATCTATTTGAAAAGGCTGGAATTAAAGTTATTGATCCTGGATGTGGTGCATGTATTGGTGCAGGCCCGGGCGTCAGCAATGATTCTTCACAGGTTACAGTTTCAGCCATAAATAGGAATTTTCAGGGTCGTTCGGGTCCTGGAAAATTATATCTTGCTAGCCCATTAACGGTTATGACTAGTGCATTTATAGGGAAGATTTCTGCTTGGGAACCTGGAATTTTCAATAAAGTCTGAATAATGGTATATCATTAATAGTATCTTTATCGCACTATTTCTATATTATTTCTACACATAGTTAAGGACGGTCTGCATTCCGAATGGCATAACCATAAGCAGGCCCCGTGCCAATAGGGTATTGGGAGGACCTGATGGAGGAACAGCTATGAGTAATGCAGAAGAAATTTCAAGTAAACAAAAACAAATTGCTGTGAGTGAATTTTTTGAAAAGAATAAACATTTTCTTGGATTTGATTCTCTTCAAAGATCAATCATAACTGCAGTTAAGGAATCCGTAGATAATTCTTTAGATGCTTGCGAAGAGGCTAGAATACTACCAACGATTCATGTTGAATTAAATCGGCAAAAAAATGATAAGATTGAATTTATCACTCAGGATAATGGCCCTGGAATACCCAGAGATGCTATTGAAGATGTATTTGGAAAATTCTTGCTTGGTTCACGGTTTCATGCTATTCGACAAACTAGAGGGCAACAAGGGATTGGAATTACAGGAGTGGTGATGTATAGTCAATTGACAACTGGTGCTAAAACAAATGTAATTTCAAAAATAAAAAATGAAAGTTCTGCTGTATTTGTTGAGTTGGGCCTAGATACAAGAAAGAATAGGGCATTGAAAACTGGAGAAAAGAGAGATGTTTGGATAGATGAGCGAAATGGACAAGATGTAGAGCAGGGCTTACGAATTAAAACGGTAATGAAGGGCAAATACCAGAAAGGAAAGCAATCTGTTCATCAATACCTTAGGATGACTTCAATAGTTAATCCTCACGCTAGTATTTCATTAATTGTAAGAGATATGGAAGGAAATATTATCGACGAGGGTGCATGGCCTAGAACTACTGAAAGATTACCCAGAGTCGTATCAGAAATTAAGCCACATCCACATGGAATTCATTTAGGGACTTTGCAAAGGATGTTGCGAGAGTCCGATGAACGAAAAATGACTTCTTTTTTACGACATAATTTTTCTGGAGTAAGTATGCGAGCTGCAAGAGATATTTTAATAAAAGCTAAGATTGATGAGAGTAGAGGGCCTAGAAGAATAAAGTCAGAAGATGCGCAAGAGATATTAGCTGCATTCAAGCAAGTTAAGTTACTTTCGCCGCCAATGGATTGCCTATCTCCCATCGATGATCTACTGATTAAGAAGGGTTTATCTAAAGCTATTGATTCTAGATTTGCATCGACGGTAACGAGAAATCCAACTGTCAGCCAAGGTAATCCTTTCCAAATTGAAGTTGGCTTAGTATTTGGAGGAGATTTAAGTTCGGAAGGTCCGATAGAAGTTTTAAGATTTGCAAATAGGGTTCCACTAATGTATCAACAGGGGGGTTGTCTTCTAACTAAAGCCCTTGAATCAATAGATTGGAAAAGATATGGTTTGGATCATCCTGCAGGAAGAGGTGTCCCAAAAGGACCTGCTGCATTATTGATACATTTGGCATCTACAAATGTTCAGTTCACAAGTGAAGCTAAGGAAGCAGTAGCAGAAAATGAAGAAGTTTTTGAAGAGATTAGGAAAGGGTTGTTAGAAGTTGGAAGAGGTTTAAAGAATCATCTAAAGAAGAGTTCGCAACGGAAAAAAGCGCAAGAGAAGTTTGAATTAGTAAACATAATATTACCTGAGATATCAAAGAAAAGTTCTGAAATTTTGTCAAGAAGTGAACCAGATTTAGCGCCAGTCATAACACAAATTATGAATGCGGTATTTTGTGAAGAGGAATTGGGCTGGGATAAAGAAAGAAAAATTGGTACGTGCTCTATAAAAATATACAATTATACTGCAAGGGCAAGAGCATACACAATCTTAGTCAAGTGGCCAGAAAATAATACAATTAGTATGGTAGATAATGAAAGAGGCGGAAGAAAAGAAGCTCGAGGAATATGGGCATGGAGGTTAGATGCATTAAACCCTGGAACATGTACAACTATTAAATTTGGAGTAAATGGACTTGCTAAAGGTGAATGGACTGATACTGATGTTTTCTTTCGAGGTAATGGAGATATTATTGGAGCATCGAAAATAGATGAGACTTTATTAAATGAAATACGTAAATCCGAAGCATTAGATGCGGCGGAAAAGGAAATATTAAATGATGCAGGTAATTTAGAACAATTGATAGATAGAGCCGAAATAAATGAGGTTGAGGAACTACATGCTATGCAATCATCATCCAATATTGGGCAACTTTCTTTATCTGAATGGGAGGCAGAATAATGACAATAAGAAAAGCAAAAAGTAAGGAAGAGGTTATTCATGCATTACATACTGTTGCCGCAGAAATGCATGATAAAATGATGAAGGGAAAACCTCCTGCAATGACTTTGCCGGTTAGAACTAAAACTAATATTACTTTTGATAAAAAGTTACAGGTGTATAAATATGGTAAGAACAAAAGTACGAGAGATGCTACTTCATTAGGATCAGCACGAGTGTTGTTGCGCTCATTACACATAACAGAATTTATAGAACAAATGATAAATAGTGGTAAATCATCAACATTAAGAGAAATGTACTATATTTCGGAAGGATGGGGTAATGGTAAGTTTGGTACACAAAATGAAAGTAATAACTTAGCAGAAGATTTAGAAATTGTTACAAAATGTATTAGAGAGGATTTTAAACTTAGACCAGAGGAAGATGGTGCTAGAATAATTGGGAACGTAACATTTGAAGAAAAAAATCGAAAAGGTGAATGGATGCGAATAAATTGTAGGGATGATGTAGGAGATTCTGGATATGGAGTTCCATACAATGTTGAGGCGGAAAAGTTAAAATTAGTGGATCAAGATATTGATTTTGTAATGGCTGTAGAGACAGGTGGGATGTTTGACAGGCTGGTTGAAAATGGATTTGATGAAGAGGCGAGATGTGCGTTAATACATTTGAAGGGGCAACCTGCTAGGTCTACAAGAAGAATTATGAAAAGAATGAGTGATGAGTGGAATAAGCCTATTTTAGTATTTGCTGATTGTGACCCATGGTCGTTTAGAATTTTTGCAAGTATCGCCTATGGAGCAATAAAGACTGCGCATATTTCTGAATATCTTGCAACAAGTGAGGCTACATATTTAGGAATCACTGCTGATGACATTTTAGCTTATGATTTACCATCTGATGATTTGACAAAATCAGATTTGGGGGCTCTTCAATCGGAGTTAAGTGATCCTAGATTTGCTACGGGTTGGTGGAAAGAACAAATCAATTTAATGCAAGAAATTGGGAAAAAAGCGGAACAGCAATCATTAGCGAAATATGGTTTAGATTTCGTTACTGATACATATTTACCTGAGAAATTAGGTGCACTTGGTTTCAATTATTAATTAAATATTATAATATGTGGTGATACTATGAGTAATACAATAATGACCGTAGCAAAGTGGATGATGGTAGGATCATTCTTATTACTTTTAGCAGGGGCAATTGGAATAGCATTTATTGATAATGAAGATTTTGAATTTTATGATCCTGATGTGACTAATTTAGCTAAATTATCTCCTGAAAGTAGTGAATCAATTTATTTAGATTCTACTAAGATATATGTAGCTCTTCGGATTGACGATGGGACCTCCGATGCATCTTTGAAATTAATTAATAACTCTGGAGATGAATATGAAGGTCGGAGTGCCAACTGGCTAGATTTACCGAGAACTGGGGTAGATAATACTGTTTACATGACAGTGAGAGTTTTTGAAATATCAAATGAAGGGGATTATATTTTGTTCAACGAAGGGAATAATACACTTTGGTTTGTAGATGAAACAGCTAATCAATTTGAAATTTTTAATGAAAGTTATGTTTTATTGGTAAGTCTTAGTTGTTGTATGGGAATTCCAATTGGATTTATTGCATTATTCCTGGGAATTATCGGATGGAGAAAAGAAAAGAAGAATATTGATCTTATAATAGGTAATCAAAGTGGTACTGAATTTGGAGATAGGGAAAGTGAAATTAGAATTATTACAAATGAAGAAAAGGTTCCCGAGCCATTCATTGAAAAGAATAATGCCAGTTTAATAAATAGTACAAAAGATAAGGTTAATTTGAAATATTTTGACGATACTTCAGAAGCTAAAGAAGAAAATAAAAAATTAAAAAATGATACTTATTGGGAAGAATGGGATAATGATAAATAATGCTTGGGTTTTTAGAATAGGTTCGGCTACCCAACCTCGGGTTGGTTAGTTCATGGTGGGTTTTGATGAGGCTTTATCCATATTAGAGAATTCAATAAGGAGGCAAATTTTAAAATTGCTGGTCAAGGAACCTCATTACCCATTACAAATTTCTGAATTAATTAATGTTAGTCAGCAAGCAGTAATAAAACATCTAAAGGTATTAGAAAAAGCTGATTTTGTTGAGTCTCAAATGGTTGCGTCTGAAAAAGGGGGGCCTCCCAAGAAAATGTATAAGGTTGATCAATCATTTTCAATAAGACTTGATTTAGGGCCAGATTTATTTCGTGCAGAACATAGGAAAATGCCTAGGGGAGGGGCCATGAAACTATCAGAAAAGTTGCCTAATAATCTTAATAATGTTATTAAAAAAATGGGAACTAAACGGAAGTTAGAAATTTCTGAGGCCATCGAAGCACTAGGAGAGTTGGATGCTGCTCTAGAAAAGATTGATGATCAAAGAGATGCAATCATTGCTATGCATCAACAGGTTAAGAAGAAAGTATCTTCAAGTGTTTCTAATCATTCTAATTCTTATGAAGAAAGGCAATTAGCTCATGCAATTATGAATCAACCAAGAAGGCCATTAGACCTAGACTTATTTTCTCATGGGATGAGAATTAAATCTATGGATGCAGAAGAAATGATGAACAATCTTAGAGAAACATTACTAAGAGATTTAGCTACAAGCAAGGGAAATTTTATTGCAGCAAATAAGGGTACACCGCTTCCTTGGTGGTTAATTCGTTAAAAATTTAGAATCTAATATCATCTTCATCAGATTTAGACATAAGGCTAGTTTTTTCTGCAAAAGACTGCAGGGCTTCTATCCTCCTACCATACATTACAAAACCTGCAACTCCAATAAGAGAAAATGTAGCACCAAGGATAATTGTTGGTACGGAATATTGTACTATGACATCAATTACAACATCGCCGACACCTAAGTTAGAGCTCATTTCCCCTCCTGGTATTTTCATTATATTATTAGTTTCATCAGTTTCTACAATATCATTATTAGAATCTACTACCACTACTACATCATGATTTCCTGCTTCAACCATGTAAAGTAATGTAATTGAATCGGGGTTTTCTAAACCACCATCACCAATTGGCATAATTGCCTTAATTATTTGTCTATAAACAATATTAACTTCATCACAACCATTTTTCTTAATGTCAGCTGTAGACTGATCCTTACACAAAATAACATTTACATCAGTCGCATGTGCATTACCTCGATTTACAATTTTAACGCTTACTGAAAGCATATCGCCAATGGCGCCTTTCGTCGAACCCGTGGTTACCTCAATAATTTCTAAATCTGGGGCCCTTAATCTCAATTCTAAAACTTGTTCATTCGTATCGCAATCTGGTAAAAAGTTATCAGATATTCCATCTTTATTAGAATCCAATGTGCATGAATCTTCCCAACCAGGAGTTTCATCATGGTCTCCTCCATTTTCTGAAGAACCGTGCATTGAAAGTGCCTTTATTCCTATTTCTCTATTTTGTAACGCTGCATCTGGCGCTATAGATACTATCACTACCAATTGTAGAGTCGTATAGGCTTCCATAATTGGGAAAGTCAAGGCCCCTGTTTGAGCCGAAAGGTAACATCCTTCATTTGGTATTGGATCGGCTAGAGTTAAGAAATTTGGAAATTGACCAACACATAACTTTTCAATTGGATATTCGGTGTCGAATCCTTCCAATAGAGCAAATTGAATTTCCCAATTTGATAAAGTATTCATTCCAGGCATGACTCCCCAACCCCCTGCTGAATCAATTGTATGATTGTGTAGTGTCGGTTGATCTGGAATATTACCAAAATTAGTTATATTTAGTGTAAATCTAACTATTCTACTCGGTGCGGTTGTTTTTATTCTACTTTCCACAGCAGGATCGAGTGAAACTCGCATATCATGAAATTCTATTATATTTATATTTAGAGTAATAGTATCACGTAATCTTGTACCTTGATATTCTTCTTCACTATAAATATTGAATGTTATAGTATATTGGCCTGCTAATGTTTTTTCAGGTACATTGATTATTATAGAATATTCGCCTATTTCATCCCTATCTAATTCTCCAAATAAGATTCTTGGTATTTCGATGTCCCAAACATGAGAGTTTCCTTGCGAGTCCACTATAGATTCGATAGTCATGTCAAATCTATCAGGGCCGTTTCCTAAATTTTCTATATTTGTATCCATTTTATAAGGTTGCCCGGGATATAAATCAAGTATATTTTCAGATACAGAAGCATCTAAATCATATCGTTGGATAACATTCGTTAATATTACTACAGAATCCCTAATCTTAGGTTGCCCTTCTAAATAAGAACGGACAGTAATGGAATCTCCTAATCCTGCAGTTGAATTGTATGGTGCACACATTATTGCAGTTACTGTGTAAGGAGTATTAATTTGGGCCCAATATCTTGGTGAGTCGTCAGATGGCCCATTTCCTCCAGGGGCATTTGAAAAGTCTAAATCAACAGTCCAATGATCATATCGCCATGTATCCTCAGTCCAATTTGAAGGTCTTTCTTCAGGTGCCCCGGGTAAGTTGAAAACTAGATATCCGGGCGTAAAATGCTTTGTAACTTCAATATCAAATTCTGCACAATCACCTGGTAAAACATATTGAGTAGTGTCACCTACAGAGAATACTATATTTCCAGTAGATCTAGTTGATACATTTATCCAAAGCTCTAGGATATCAAATGTTCCCCTATCTACTGAAAGTACAGGTTCTCCAGTTGACCATCCTTTTAGATATATTACAAATGTCCCTGGTTCCTGTGAAGACGGTACACTAACCTGTAGATTCTTAGTTACGGACTGCAATGGATCTAAGGAAATAGAAGTGGGAAAGTCAATACCCCATCCAAAGGGTAAAGCCCATTCATTTTGCCCTTCAAGTGTTGAAGGGTCATAGAATGCAAAGGTATCGAATACATTACCTGTATTCTTTATAGATACAGAAAATACTGCAGACCTACCTTGTTCAATATCTACTTGGAAATGACTTGTGTCCAATTCAATACCATGTACAACGTCCATTAAAGTTAATGTTATTCTTTCATTTCTAATAGCAGGATCTTTGAATGAAACTGCACTTATAGTTACTTGCGCTAATTCATCTTTATTGGCCTGATATATTGTTGGAGCCCTTAATCTCATATATATTGGAACAACTTCTCCACCGTCTAGATGTACAGGTGTAGATTCGAATATAGGAGTATTATTAGTTGCATAAAATAATGTAGCACTCCAATTTGTTGGAATACCTTGCATAGTTACAGTAAATGTATCTTGCACTAATTCTGCTGGTCCGGGAGTAGGATTTGCAATCGTCATATTGTAAGTTGTTAACTCTCCTGGGAAAATTGTATGATAGAAAGTTTCTATATCTTCGGGACAATCATAAGGATTTCCTTCTAAATTGGGGTTATCAATTAACTTTTCATCACAAGCAAGAGATATGTCAACCAATCCAGTTAGGATATGGACATAACATAATGTATATTTTCCTGCGTTGTTTTCATCATTGCATTTGTTTGTATCTGACCAGCCTAGATGTGCTCCGCTTCCAAGATCATTAGCAAATGCTGGCGTCTGCCCTAAGTCTGGAGTAGCTGGAGAATTAGGACCTAATTTATCTGATTGCCAAGATGTAACAGGTATAATTGTCCATGGATCGAAAATTGAAGATGCAATAGAATTTAGTGGAAATCCATTAGGATAGGCATCATTCGTATGATTCAGACGTGTATAAACAATAGTTTCTCCTTGAGATTCATTGTAGTTATCTAACCAAGTAAGGTGCACATTGTCAAATGAGTCGGTTATAATTGAGGGCAAGTGAGAATTTCCTCCAAAGGGCCTGTCGGGATCAAGTCCAGCAGGTCCCTCTACTTCTGAGATTGCTGCATCTGCAATTTGTTTTATTCCGAATGTAGGCAGTCCATCTGCTGCACCATCCCATTCTGCGGCTCCCCTTAATTTTAATCTTGTATAATAGACCTCATAATTAACATCAATATCAAACCCGTAAGATCGCCCGTCTTGCCATGTAAGATGTGTTAATCCTGATGAGTCCAAAGCTATGGATGGATGCAGGCTGTATGCATCGTTTAATGTAATTCTAGTATCATTAACTACCACTAGATGCCCGTAACCAGATATATCTTCCGAAGGACCTAGGTCTTCAGTATAAGAATTGGTGTTTGCGTCAGTTTCTGTTCCTGGGTCTCCTTTAGTCCAACCAGGCCAAGGACGATCTAAGAGAGATAAGGGATCTAAAACAGTCATATATATTTCACGAGAGTTATTAGTTGACAAGTAAACCATAGCTTCGACCATTATTTCTAATTCAGTTGAACTGCTAGAAGATGTTGGAAAGCCATACATCTGACCTCCTGCATTTGTTAATCTAAGATTATTGCCGTTGCAAGTTCTTGCATTTAGGCCAGAACCATTTGGACATTGTGCCATATCCATCATGTATGACCCGACGTCTGTATCTGACCCAGCCCAAAGAGGAGTTGGTACAACATCAGCATTAACACATGCGTCGTGTGATTGTGCAATACTCTGAGTATCATCATTATCCTGAGGGCTTCCCCCATATGGGCCTTCATCAGAAATTGGTATTACAATTTTTGTAGCGTTTGGATTCCAACGATGATCTAGTTGTGTAGGAGGATTTCCTGGGACATTCCCATTTGCATCCTGCCATGATAAACAGGCCCAGGTTGTGGCTGGACCCCAGAATTCACTATAAAATCCACCATCAGTAGGTAAATCCACTGCAGCATTATTGTAAACTACCTCATCTAAATATCTAATTCCGCCAGAATTATCATTTGGAGAAGAGCCCAGGGGAGTACTTCTTGGACCATTGCTGCCAGAACCTCCGGTTTGGTACGCATTTGCACAAGCGCCACTTTGTGACGCTGCAGGCCAATTACCACTTAGTGCATATAATGTTTCATAAACACTCATATTAGCACTTTCAAGTAATGGTTTTAACCCTGGAAAGGATCCTCCACTAGCGAAGTTTCCTCCATAAAATACAACACACATATCAGCCCATTCTGTATTCATTGAACCAGAAGTATCGATAGGAACGACCATCTCAACTTTTCCTCCACGAGTATCGTCCCATACGATTTGGACAAAGTCATCCACATCTACAGCGATATCTGGATGGCCTTTATGCCCTAGAATAGGAGTTAGAATAGTACTGTCTATAGCAACTAAGGCTTCTCTTGAGATATGATCAATTTCTAACATTTTATAGTATATTTGTGGCTGTTGATAGAATTTTTCTAAAGGTTCAAACGAATCTTCCCAAACAATATGTGGATCGTTGTTAGAGTCTACGTCAATGGCCGGGTAATCACGATTTTGAGGATTATTAGATACTTCGAAATCATTTACTATCGAGATTACGGAGTCTAGAGCAGCATCACCACTCCTATCGTCCTGATAGGGATCTAACAAGGTATACATTATTGAATATTGACCTGCTTTATCAGTCCAAACAATATGCACTTTATCATCATTATCAACCGCGATATCTGGATGCCAGGCACGATGATTACCAGGATTAGATATTTGTGTGGCTGAAATAATAGTTTCACCTCTAGGATCTTGCATCTGATAAAATAAATGTTGAGTATTACGACTGAAAACTAAGTGTATATTCCCATTAGAATCTGCATCTAATGCCATTCCTCTATCATTAGCCGTACCACTATTAACAATTTGCATTGGTTCTGTAAGAACAACATCAGAGGCTTCGGCTTGAGGAATTTCCAATGCAGAAAAAAGGCTTAGTAACATTATGAAAACCATAGTAATGCTATTCCTAATCTTAGTGGAATCTTCTTTTCGACTATGAACATAACCTTGCATATAACTATTGAAAAATTTCAGATACTTAACTCAACCGCATTGCGGTCACTAATATGAAAATTAATACTGAGTTATTATATCCATTCTGAGGGATCAAAATCTTTTCCAAACCCTCCAGATTCATCTGTATTGATTTGAGTAGTTTTAGAATCTTGAAATGTAGTTTTTTTTGCTTTTTTTGCAAGCCAGTCATCAACTGGTCCTGGATTTCCAGTTCCAGGGCCATATCCAAATTTAATTTGATGAATTAGGGATAATTTAGTCATCCATAATTTCCTCATTGACTGCATAAACTCATTTTGAGTTAAACCATCAAACCAAATTGGACGAGAAAGATTGAATGCTTGAAGTGGACCAGTGATATTTTCTTTTTTATGACCAATGTGTAATACCCAATCTAACTCACTTGAAGTTAGGTCAATTCTAATATTATGTAACCAAAGTTCCCAATCTTCTAATTCTTCCTTTGATTCATCAATCATTAATTCTTGTTGACCTAAATCTACTCTAGTAATTGAATAAATCAATACTAGGTTTCTATTCTTTGGAATAACTATGTTGAACATGTGTCCTTGTCGTGTTGGAGGATATTTGCAATGGAGATGTATTAGTGCTTGGGAATCTGGAACTTCTTTAAATTCCAAACGTTCATTTTCTAGCCAAATTTTGATAGATTTGATTGCTTCCTGTGTATCCACAATACTACAAGGATAGGTAGACCTATTTTAGTGCGCCTAATACTGGCTCTAAATTTGATAATAAATCTGATAATTTATTATTATGGTTGGATTTAAAAAGCTTTTTACAACGTCTAGAAACTTGATAATCCATCCAATTATCATAACCCAATAAGAATATAATATTCGAAAAATGGTATATTATCATTGAAGTTATAATGAAAAATGGTAATATAAAGAAGGGGATAGTATACATAAGTTTAGAAATTATAAAAAAACTAATTAGAGAAAGAATTGGCCAAAATATTAGTGGCGAAATTAAGGCTGCGACCATATGGTATGTAGTTCTGGCGTCAATTCCTTCATCGGTATTATTACCCAAATACCAAGCTAAAAGTGCCTGAATACCAGTTGAATAGAATGTAATTGGAGAAAACAATATCATAATTGATAATCCAAAAAGTCCTCTAATTAATTTAGATTGTTTTTTAATTGACATATTTGAATTTAAAACGCGCCCATCCAAATCATAAGAATACAGTATTTCTGAGGCTAATTTGGCATTTTCAATAATATCTTTAGAATCAAAGGACTTGAGATTTTCTCTTACTTTTCTTGTAGCATGGACTTCTTCTTTGTATGTTTTTAGATCTTGGCTATTGGATTTAGATACTAAATGAGCTAGTAATTGCCAAGCCCTGTAAGTTGTCCAATCAGGTGCATCTCTTGAAATATTAGCAAGTTTAACTGTTAACTCATCCCTTAGTTGGAGAACTAAATCTTCTGGTGGTTCTACCCATATTCCTTGCATTAATTTTTCTCTTTCTTTCTTATTTGGGTTAAATGGGACCGGTATTGGCTCAATTTGTTCCAAATATAAATCAGTTCTAAACCAGTAATGTGTTCTAAAGTGTAAACCAATCGGTTGAAAAACAGGAAGTGATAAATTTCGTTCTTTGGCTATAGATGCTGCATTAATTGCAGACCGCATCGAACCTGTTCTCAAATGACGTAACCGAGAATCTTGATGTCCTGTTCCTTCAGGCATAATAATTGCTCGATACCCTCCTGATAAAGCATGTGAAACTGTCAACATACTACGTTGATTTAATTTTTTTGCAAACTCTATTTCTGCAACTCCTTCAAGTTGTTCTGCTTTTCGAATGACAGGTTGTGAGCCGATGCGTCTTGCTATCCAACTAATAATTGGTACAGAAGTGGTTAAATCATGCCTTCCAAGTGTCACCATTCTCTGTTTTGGATTACTCATAGTAATTGCAATTGGATCGATTAATCCATTTACATGTGTTGCCACACATAATCTTCCTCCCTTTGTGGGATGTGGTTTTTCTACTTCTTTATCTCTAAATAAATAGGTCCACGGAAATAATAAGATAAAAATAAAAAATTTCCAAAACCATGCGGGACTTGGGTGAGAACCATCATGTGCCCATGGAACACTCTCTAATTTACTAATGTTAATTTTTTTGGCTCTTTTTGATAGTTCAACTGCAATATCTTCGGGAACATTACTATTGCCAGCCATAGATACGTTTGGAGGAGTTAGGTTTAGACTATAACCTTAATCTGAAAGTATTAAAGATATTTTGTTTGCTAAAAGTAGAGCCTCATTATGGTCAATTGGATAAGATTTGGGTGGAAATTGATATCCTAATCCATCTTCAAATTTAGGTATTATATGGAAATGTACATGAGGTATAGTTTGAAATGCATTATATCCATTATTTTGAATTATATTAAATTCTTTAGTATCTACTACTTGTAAAATTGCCTTTGAAATTTTTGGCAATACCTTACCAATTGCAGATGCTGATTCTGCAGATAATTTGTCCAAGGTTGCTACTCTTTCTTTTGGTATTAGTAAAGTATGTCCCGAACTAAATGGATTAATATCTAAAAATGCTAACACTAATGTATCTTCATAAATCTTGTAGCATGGCACTTTCTTATCAAGGATCAGAGAAAATATATTTTCCTTTACCAAAATTCTCCCCTCTTAACTTGATGCAATTTGAGTTAGTATTGTCAAAAGACCTTTGATTTGTATTGCCATGAGTAATTCGGTATTCATCACTTTTGATTTATCGGCTAAACTAATACCATTTTTATTTATTTCAGATAGATTTTTATTTACTGATTTTAGGGTCTTTTCATTATAATTATCTTCTATTTTACTTATCAATGAGGCCACAGTTGATGAAATTTGTCCGACTGATTTGCCATCATTAAGATATAAATCTTGTATTTCTTTCCTAACATTGCTTTGTTCAATTTGGATTAAGTCTGAATTATTGAATTCTTCATTCAATGCCCATATAGAAGCCGCTGCCCCTGCTCTCTCTCCAGTAAATAAATCTTCTAATAGAATATTTCCTGGTAGTAATCCAGCACCATGCATACCTGTGTTTGCTGATCTGCCAGCAGCATATAAACCTGTAAACCACATTTTTCCATCATTAAAAGTAGCTCTGCTTTTGTAATCTATGGGGATCCCTCCAGTTGTAATAATACTACAATTGATTGGTATTACATCTACATCTATGTTCAATCCTGTCCTATTTTTTATTGTTGATAATATATTCGAAAACCAAATTTTTGAATCACTATTCAGTTCTCTCAAATCCAAAACGCAGGTTTCGTCGATGGCATCCGAAAAGGATGCGTCATCACCGTTTGATTTCCTCAAAAGACCACCTGAATCGAGTAATTCTATAGGCATATGAATATTTGTTCCCTTTATTGTTAACGGGTGTATGGGAAAATTTGACATTCCTACCAAGGTTATTCCAGCCTTTGCAGCCAACGCTGCTCCTGTTCCTGCTCCTTCGGAAGGTGTAGTCCATAAGCCTTCATAACCTTCTGTAGCAAGTATGACTGTTTTGGATTGTATTGCGTTTACCTCTCCATTTAATATATCTAAAAATGTTAGCCCCCTTATTTGTTGATTATCTGTTATTAGAGAGATTCCTACACAATCATACTTTCTAGTTATTTTTCTTTTTATCACTTGTTCTTCCAATAATCTTGTGATTTCTCTGACAGATGAATCTCCACATCCCGTTAATCTAGGTTTAGAATGCCCGGGCACTTTAGATGTATGAGGCATTCCTTCTTGATCTCTACGAAAAACCAATCCCCATCTCTCTAATTGAGAAATAATAGATACTGATTCACCACATATTGTTGCAGCCATGATGCTATTGGTAACCTCGCCTCCAGCTGCTATTGTATCATCTCGGTGAGATATAGAATTTACCTCGCAAATACTTGATGCGATACCAGATAATGTAGCTTTGCCTTGTCTTGATCCTATTCCTAAACTATCTATTAATATCGTAGTAGCGCCATTATCTGCAGATTCAATGGCGGCACGAAGTGCGGCTGGACCTGCACCTACTACTACTACTTCCCAAGACTCCATGACTATGCCAAACACAATAATGTCATGAACATAACGCTTAAATTGATTCAAAACTAACTTAAAACTTACTCAGCAAAGCTGAGTGCTAATTTCCTTACAGATGCTGCTGCATCAATCATCTTGTATCCAGCGCTCTCAGCATGTGCTCCTGCAGAAATAGATGTATGTAAGACTGTGCTCAATAATGTTTCACCTGTAGCCAAATGTAAGTTTATTTGTACTGGTCGGCTACCAGAAACGGTATTTGGCCATGCCAATCCTATCCACAAAGTTACACATGAGTCTAGTTTTTCCGTTAAAGCATTAACAATATCTTCCCCTTCAATTCCAAGTGCTACTGCTGATTTTAACCTCTTTGAAGATGGTGATGGTAGCCTTATAACTTGTGAGGCGGGCTCTCCTTCAGCAGATATTATCTCAATTTCTATAGTTTGTATTTTACCAGAAAAATTATGCACCATTGCTATAACATCAGTTTGACCTTCTGCTGCAACTGGTGGTATTTCCAGATCCATTCTCCATTCATCTTCAATTATTGAACTGTGGCCCCTCTGTACATCTCCAACTAGCCTATCTATAACTCTGAAAAATGAAGGTTGCCAACTTTTGGTATGTTGTAACAATATCTGTAATGATTCGAGATTAAACTTTGCATCGGATTTGAGACTATCTACTGCAGATACTTTGAAAACTCTCTTTATTTCCCTAAACATTCTTTCTTCGTCTAGAAGATTTAGAGAGTTAAGATGTAAGATTCTTAATAAATATTCTACAGCTTCATCAGGATTAGTATGCCTTCTAACTTTTTTTTCTAATGATTTAATCCATTCTTCAAAATATGTTGCAGTCTCTGGATCTAAATGCGCCACTAGAATCTCTGTAATTACTCTTTCAAGTGCGCTATGGTGTAAAGTTGGAGCATGCAACGACAGCAATGGAAATTGATTGTCTCGCATCGGTATTTCTCCTGAATCTAATGAGATTGATAATAATAGACAAAGTAATCCGAGTACTATTGAAGAACCTATTAACAGTGATCCGAGTATTGCATCAGTTTGAAAAGAAGTAATGAAATATAGTAAAATTGCACTAACTAAAGCCGCTAGTAATCTGGTTGTTTCCAAAACTCTTCTTTCACGTAGTGTATTAAGGATACGCTCTGTTCCCGGAATAGAATTTATAGATTTTTTATCATCCGTAGTTTTTAATTGAAGTCTATCTCTGGCAGACATTTGAGCAAAAATTATTGCAAAAAAACTTGGTATTAACATTATAAATAAAATCACAAACAATATAATACAAATTTTTATACTAGTATATTTTAAGTTAAAATAGCTTAATGTTAAATAAATAGGTATTAAAAATGCTAATAAAATACGTAATTGTTGTAGGATTCTATAAGATGCTATTTTCGTCCATAGTTTCCTACCTGTGTCTCTAGCTTGTATCCTTCTATATAATGAGTTTTGATTGCCAGAACCGTAACTACTGCCAATTCCGTAGGGTGTTGGCAACTCGGGAGCCTTGGACACATATCTCCGAAGGACGTTTGGTGCTTGATGGCATCGGCTATTTTGTTGAAAAAAGCATGTTTAATCATCAGCACATTTCTTGAGGCAAACGCTCTCGGAAGTACGGGCGATTAGTGTAGTCTGGATATCACCTTGGCCTCCTAAGCCGAGAACCCGGGTTCAAATCCTGGATCGCCCGCCATTAATTTACATTAAATCCGACAGATGTTTGCCTGTATGACTCTCGGAGTTCTTAGTGATTTCATGCGGAGTCCCTTGACTAACAATCTTACCCCCTCTTTCTCCTCCTTCTGGTCCTAAATCAATTACCCAATCCGCGCATTTTATCACATCTAGATGGTGTTCGATAACTATTACAGTATGGCCAACTCTACGTAGCCTGAGTAATACTTTGATTAATTGGTGGACATCAAATAATGATAACCCAGTTGTAGGTTCATCTAGTATATACACAGTATGTTTCCTAGCAGGTCTGTGTAATTCTGTAGCAAGTTTGACCCTTTGTGCTTCTCCTCCTGAAAGCGTAGTTGCTGGTTGCCCTAATCTTATGTAACCTAAGCCAACATCTTGTAATGTAGATAATATTCTAAAAATTAATTTTTGATTAATAAAGAAATTGCAAGCTTCATCTACATTCATATCTAGAACTTCATGGATTGTTTTACCTTTCCATAATACTTCGAGTGTTTCTCTCGTATATCTTTTACCTTTACAGACCTCACATGTAACCCAAACGTCTGGTAAAAAATTCATTTCTAATTTTGAGGAACCGGCTCCGCTACATGCTTCACATCTTCCTCCTTTAACATTAAATGAAAATTGCCCCGGGAGATAACCACGTTGTTTAGAAATATTTGTTTGTGCGAATAATTCTCTAATTGGGCCAAACAATCCTGTATATGTAGCTGGATTTGATCTTGGAGTACGACCTATTGGAGATTGATTTATGACGATTGCTTTGTCTACTTTTTCGATTCCTTCTATGCCACTATGTCGTCCTTGTGTGGCATCAGAACCGTGAAGTTGCCTTAGTAACGCCGGTGCCAAAGTTGCGGTGACTAAAGATGATTTGCCAGAACCGGAAACGCCGGTAAATGCCACCATGCATCCTAAGGGTATATTTACATCAATTCCTTGTAAATTATTTTGCCTAGCCTCTTTAATCCTAAGCCAGTAATCATCACGTGGTTTTTGTCTATCTTCTGGTAATGGGATTTTCATTCTTCCAGATAAATATGCCCCAGTTATACTTTCTTTATTTTTTAATAGATCATTTACTGATCCGCTAACTAATATCTCTCCCCCTTCTTTACCAGCGCCTGGTCCGATATCAACAATCCAATCTGCTTGCCGTAAAGTTGCTTCATCATGTTCAACAACAAGTAAAGTATTTCCTAATCCTGTTAATTCCCTTAGAGTTTCTAATAATCGACCATTGTCGCGCGGATGGAGGCCAATACTTGGTTCATCTAATACATACATTACTCCAGTTAGGCGAGTACCAATTTGAGTTGCAAGCCTAATTCTTTGGGATTCTCCTCCGGAGAGTGTATTGGCACGACGATCTAGCGTTAAGTAATCTAAACCAACTAAAGCTAAAAATCTGAGTCTAGATTCAATTTCTTTAATGATATCCTGACCAATAAAAATTGATCTATCGTCCAACTTATTAGTCGAATTTATAATTTTTGATTCTGGTTTATTTCGCCCCAATTTTACCCATGTTTGATCTATTTTTCCTAATCTCCAGTGCTGAACCACGGCCAAAGCCTCCAGAACGCTGCATGAAGATATATCAGGAAGAGATATTCCTCCCACAATTACTTTACTTACTGCTGGATTTAATTTTTTACCATTACAATCTAAACATGGTTCATCGGTCATATAGGAGGTTAAGCGATTACGAGTTCGGTCAGAGCTAGTATCTGTATAAGTCCTATTTAATCTAGAAAAAACACCTTCCCATGGTTTTGCCATCTTGTAGGAAGATCCACCATCAGAATTGAATTCAAAATTTATTGCAGTACTTCCAGAACCATGTAATAAAATATCTTTATGATCATCATCGAGTTCATTAAATGGCACATTTATTGGTATTTGATAATGATAACAAGTTTGTATCATTTGCTTCTTATACCATCCGGACATCATTGAACGTCTGAATGGAATGATACATCCCTCTTCCACAGAATTAAATCCATCAATAACTAAATCTGCTGAAAATGTTCGTTGGACCCCTAATCCCTGACATGAAGGACACGCCCCTAAGGGATTATTGAATGAAAATACTCGAGGGCTCATCTCTGGAAGAAAGGCTCCATGTAGAGGGCAGGCAAATTCTTCTGAATACGCAATGTGTTCTCCTTCATTTGTTATAAATTTTTGATCTGTTACATTGTCTTTATTGGTCATTTTAGGCTTTTTTAAACTTTCAATAGCTACCGTTCCACCACCTAGTTTTAATCCTGCATCAATAGCTTCAGTTAATCGCTGACGATTTTCTCTCGTCAGTTTAAGACGGTCTATTCTAACATCGATATCATGTCTTAGATTTTTTTCTAATATAGGAGGTTTTTCAAAACTAGCATCTCTTCCATTTATTCTTCCTTCAATATATCCTTGTTCTACAAGTGCTTTAAATAAATCAGAATGTGTTCCCTTTCTATTTCGTATAGCAGGACTCCATACTGCTAATGCATGCGATTCGAATCTCCATAATACGTCATCTACAATTTCTTGAATGGTTCTACGTGCAACTTCTTTACCACATTCTGGACAATGGGGTAATCCAACTCTTGCCCACAATAATCTTAGGTAATCCATCATTTCTGTTACGGTTGCTACCGTTGACCTTGGATTATGGCTACCTTGTTTTTGATCAATGCTTATTGCTGGAGATAAGCCCTCAATAGAGTCGCAATCAGGTTTTTTCATTTGCCCTAAGAATTGCCTAGCATAGGAACTTAGGCTTTCTACATATCTTCTTTGCCCTTCTGCATATAAAGTGTCAAAGGCCAAAGAAGATTTGCCAGAGCCCGAGACTCCAGACAATACTACGAATTTACCTCTAGGGATACTGACATCGACATCTTTCAGATTATGAGTACGTGCACCTCGTACTTCTATCCAACCATTTTGATTTTGATTTTTCTTTTTAGATGGCATGCCTCATCTCCAATTATATTTATACGGACTCACAATTGGACTTGAATTCATGGTTTACGATTTGAGACAAAATTAAGATTTATCGAAACCACAATGCTTCAATTTGATCGCCTTCTTTCGCATTTGTATCAGGTGGCAATAGAGTAAGTGCATTATTAGCCACCATGCTATGAATATTACCGCTACCTTGATGAGTTATTACGTTAGCAATTAATTTTCCATCTTGATTTGATATTCTAATTCTTCTGAGGCAAATCTTACCGGGGGCGCCTCTTAGTGGGTTTTGTAGTATTACGCTTACTTTATCTGCGAGTTTTGGCCCGTATTCGGCATGTGTTTGTAATGAATGTGCAATCCATGGTTCAACCAACATAGTAAAAACTACATGACTACTAACTGGATTTCCTGGCAAACCAAAAATAGGTGTGTTTTTCCATTTCCCAAATAATGGTGGCCCACCTGGCCTCATCAAAACTTTCCAAAACTTTATTTCTCCTTCACTTTCCATTATTTTTCTTACTAAATCATAATCTCCCATACTAACTCCGCCACTGGTTATGATAGCATCACAACTACTAGCGGCTATATTTAGTGTATTTCTTAATCCTTCAATTGAATCCTGAACTACATCAAATCTAACTGGTTCACCTCCGGTTTTTTGAATTAGTGATGCTATCCCAAAGGAATTTGATTCATATATTTGACCATCTAATAATTGTAATCCTGGTTTAATTAATTCATCGCCATTACTTATAATGGCTATTTTAGGCATAGATACTACTTCTAAGTTGCTATATCCCATTGTTGCGGATAAGGAGATAGCGGGTGGCGTCATCAGTGTTCCTGCAAAAATTATAATTTCTCC
This sequence comes from Candidatus Thalassarchaeaceae archaeon, assembly GCA_046710875.1. Taxonomy (GTDB): domain Archaea; phylum Thermoplasmatota; class Poseidoniia; order Poseidoniales; family Thalassarchaeaceae; genus MGIIb-O3. Next base: position 19,734 of record JBKEHQ010000003.1, on the reverse strand, counting down.
TTTTTTAATATCTTCACCTTTTTTTCTTATATATTCTCTTCTTGCAGGACCTTTTATTGTAACAAATTCATGATCTTCAATTGAATCTTCTATGATTACTATTGAATCGGATCCATTTGGCATAGATGCCCCGGTCATTATTTTACATGCCTCTCCCTTTTTTAATAATTTATTATCTGTTTTTCCTGCTTGGTTTGTACCTATTATTCTTAACTTTGAACCATGTTTACAATCATCAAACTTTACTGCCCAACCATCCATAGATGAATTATCAAATCGTGGATTATCAACCTTTGATACTAAATCAATTGCTAGTATTCTATTCGCCGCTTCTTCTAGGGGGACCGATTCTATTGTTTTTTTAATAGGGACTTTGCAGGCTATTTCAATTGCAGTTTCTACTGAGACTCCTATTTCCATGTTTACTGAGAAGAGGAAGTTGTTAAAGTTGTCTTCCTTTGGGAAATGTCATGGATGCAGAATTAGTGATTCTGATAATTGGGTTATTTTTTATGGCCATAATATACTCATCAGTAGGTCATGGCGGAGCGTCGGGTTATTTGGCATTATTATCATTAACATCTTTTTCATCAGAAGGCCATATTTGGTTAAAACAACATGCATGGTCATTGAATTTGATAGTAGCTGGTTTAGCATTTTTATATTATCGTAAAGAAGGTTATCATGATATTAAACTAACGTTACCATTTATTCTTGCAAGTATTCCTTTTGTGATTTTAGGAAGTTATGTACAAGTTGAAGGAAATATTTATGATATTTTATTAACTTCATTTTTGATACTAGCGGCTATAAGATTAGTAATTATTAAAAAAGATGTTGATATAATTGAAATTAAGTCACCCAAAATACGAGATTTTTTGTTTATTGGTGGATTAATAGGATATATGTGTGGCATTCTAGGAATTGGTGGTGGCGTATTATTAACTCCAATTATAGTTATTAAAAAATGGGCTGATGCCAAAACAGCTGCTGCTACTTCTGCTATTTTTATATGGTTCAATTCATTATCAGGATTAATAGGTGCAGGATTATCTAATCAATTGGTTGAATTTGATAATATCATTCCTTTTGGTATTGCCGTCTTAATAGGGGGATTGATAGGATCTAGATATGGTTCGGAAATGGCCAAAGAAGAGTCTTTGAAAAGTATTTTATCTCTTGTCCTAATAATAGCAGCTTCAAAGCTAATAATTAGTAACTTTTAGTTATTATTAAAAATTATAAACATGTCATGAGGCCGCATGCCGAGTATAAATATTGAAGGTTACGAGTTCTATTATTCAATAAGAGATGGAAAAACACCTTCAATAATGATGTTATGTAGTACCGGATTGGACTCAAGACAATGGAAAAACGTCTCAAAATTATTACCAGATAGGCGATTAATTTACTTACATTATCTTGGATATTTTCCTTCTGATAGTTGGGATATTAAAAATCCTCCAGACATATTAATTGATCTTAAAGCTGCAGAATATTTACTTCTTCAGGAAGAGTCTCCTGTAGATCTTCTAGGCCATTCATATGGAGGATTTTTGGCCCTTAAATTGGCAATAAAACATCCGAGAAGAATTCGTAAGATTTCTATACATGAACCGATATTATGGGGTTGTTTAGATAATACAAAATTAAGTGAATTAAAAAATGATTTTGGCGAGGTAGTTGAAACATTCTTCAAGGAAGGATTGGCTCCAGAAGATTTCCTAGAAGACTTTATTGATTATTGGAATGAATCAGGAACATGGCAAAAAATGTCAGAAGAAAGGAAAATAAATTGGAGAAGTTTGCAACCAAAAATACTTGCGGAGGCTCGGTTTTTATGCTATGATAAAACTCCATCATCATATTGGAATAAAGTAGAACATCCGGTCTTTATGACAGTTGGATCTAATACACCTCCTCATCAATTTGAAGTATGTCAGATCATTAATTCTTCTATCCCAAATATAAAATTAATAGAAGTTTTAGGTGGCCATATGGGAATATTAACAAATAGTCAAGAAATTTTGCCTTTATTGACAAAGTGGTTGGAATAAAGGGTCATTTAATTTGGAAAATCAAAAAATATCAAACTTGAAATGACAATGATGGTACCGGAAATAATTAAAATACTAATTTTTAAATTTCGCAAAATATTTTTCTTCTTTTTTTTAGGTTCAATATTCATACTATCAATACTGGATATGGGTAAGGGGACCGCCATAGGAGGGAGCGGCGTTTGTTGCAATGGAATAACTGGATATAATTCATCGAGGTCTGCTAATCCTGGAGCATCGGGTACTTCAGAAAAAATATCATGCCAGATATTATCAACTTTGGAGAGCGTTAACGGAGTAGTGATAATTCCGACTGCACCTGAGGAAAACGCTGCATCTTGTACTTTTTTAATTCTAGTTTTACTACTAACAAATACTATTCTTGCTTCGTGATTTATTTCCCTCATTTCTAGTGCAGCTATGTGTCCATTAATTGTAGATAGGTTTAGACTTATAAAAACAATACTAGGTTTCAATTGGACAAAACTATCTACGGCTTTGTCTCCATCTGAATGAATTTGAGAACTCCAGCCTTTTTGTTTCATAATTGTATTAATTCTTCCAGAAGTTATAGGATTACTTACTGCAATCAAGGCTATCTTCTCTGTGTCGGAGGGCATTGTTATATGTCACACTAAGGCACTATTCAAGAACGATACGGTATGGATGTTAATTTAATATTGATTCTAAAAGCCAATTTGGATCAAATAATTTTAGATCTTTGTATTCTTGACCGATGCCAGCTAACACTATTGGTTTGCCAGTCGCATGGGAAATAGAAAGTGCAGCGCCGCCCCTAGCATCTGTATCTAGTTTAGTTAAAACTGCGCCATCAAACTCCAAGATTTTTTGAAATTCCTTGGCCTGTAGTACAGCATCATTGCCCGCTAGTGCATCTGCAACAAAAAGAACAAGGTGTGGTTTTGTAACTCTGTGTACTTTTTGCAATTCATTCATCAGATTAGTTTTATTTTGCATTCTTCCTGCTGTATCTATGATGACGATATCATCGCCTTTGGCTTTTGCACTTTCTATTGCATCTCTCGAAATTGCTGCTGCATCTCCTCCACGTTGACTCTTAACACAACGAACACCTAATTTTTCAGCATGTAATGTTAATTGATCAATTGCTCCTGCCCTAAATGTATCAGCCGCTGCTAATACAACAGAATATCCATTATTTGTAAGTCTATGAGTTAATTTTGCCGCAGTAGTAGTTTTACCAGTTCCATTAACGCCAACCATCATAATCGTAACTGGGGTATTATCAGAAACAAATGCATTTATGGTTTTATCAAAGTCCCAATATCCTGCATTTAATAATGATAGTAAAGAGTTCTTGACTGCTTTTTCTATTACTAATTCTAAATTAACTTTTTTATTAATACGCGCCCCTATTAAATGCATTCGTAATAATTTTATTATTTCGGAAACTGAAGTATGACCTATGTCAGCAGATAGTAAATCTATCTCTAATTCTTCTAGTATTTCATCAAATACGGGACCCCCTTTAATAATTCGGCCACCTCTTTTAACTTCTTCATTGGCAAAATCAAAATGAAATTTCACATTGGTCTTTGGAATTAGTTTTTTCCCTGTGGTTGTATGCATATTATCTATTACCTTTGTTAATTGTGTTTTCTTTACATTATTCTCCATAGACTTTGCTCTTTTTGCAAATTTTCTTTCTTTTGAGTTGTGTTTGTCATAAAATGGATTGGTTATTGATTTATCTGGAATTTCATCCCATTCCTCCTCTATAACTTTATTAGAATTTTGATCTATTTGTTTATCTTTATTTTGTATTTGGATATTATTTAATTTTTCTTTACGGTCTAAAATTGCATTTTTGGCTTCTTTAGTATCTTCTTCAGCAGTAATGTCGGATTCTATTTTAGAATCTTTTATTCGTTTTTTAAATTTATCAAATAATCCCATAAAACACCTCCTAATCATCTAAAGTAAGATCTCTACCTCTTTTTCTCCTTTTACTTTTAGTAGGTATTTGTTTAGTTTCTACTAGAGTTTCATTACTTGTTGGTGTTTCTATTTTGTTTTCTTGAATTTGCTCGACACCCGAGGTGAATTGGTGGGCTAATGAAACTACATACTGCTCTAAAACTTCGTATTCGGATTTTAATTTTTGTAAAATATTGTTCAACTCTTCATTTCTATTCGTCAGAATTATAATCGCTTCGTCACGAGTTTTTTCTGCTTGAACTCTGGATCCAATGTCTATTACTGCGCCTGCGTTTTCAGAAATATTTGCTAATATTTGTACTCCGGATCCCAGTGGAATCATGATTTCATCAGAACCATGTTTGGGTATTGATTTTAAAGTATTCATAGCCCTTATTTGTTCTAATCTAACTTCATCTAAACGTTGAATTTGTTGTTCCATTGATTGAAGTCTCTCTCTACTTATCTCAACCTGTTGCGCAATTTTCTGTAATTCCGCTTGGTCAATGACATCCATCATATGACGCGCGTTTGTCGTATGTCAAGAATGCGTCGCAAACATTACTTGGTAAAATATGCAATTATCTGATTTGCCGCTTCTTCTGCAGATGTAACGGTAGTATCTATCCTAATCTCCGGATTCAATGGTTTTTCAAATGGGCTGGATATTCCCGTAAAATTTGGTATTTCTCCCGATCTTGCTTTTGCATACAAGCCCTTGACATCTCTCTTTTCACATACATGAAGTGGAGTGTCTACAAAAACTTCTATAAATTCATTTTTTGATACGAGGGTCCTTGCCATATGACGTTCAGATTCAAATGGAGATATAAATGAAGCTATACAGATTAACCCGCCCTCTAGCATTAATTTTGCAATTTCACCTACTCTTCTAATATTTTCAACCCGGTCTGCCTCATTAAACCCTAAATCTCGATTTATGCCATGGCGTATATTATCGCCATCTAGTGTGATAGTATGTTTACCTAATGAATGCAATTTCTTTTCTAATATGTTTGCAATCGATGATTTTCCTGAACCTGAAAGTCCTGTAAACCATATTAATTTTGGAATTTGTAATTTTTGTTGTGCTCTGGATTCTTTAGATATATCCATTTTTTGCCAATGAATATTGTCGGATCGGCGAAGTGCAAAATCTATTAGTCCCATTCCAATTGTATTGTTTGAAAATTTATCGATTAAAATAAATCCACCCATAGTCTGATTGTTGTTATAAGAATCAAATGCAATTTGTCTATCTAGTGAAATATTACAAATCCCAATTTCATTCATTTCTAATATTTTTGCAGGTAAGTTATCAAGAGTATTGACATCAATTCTGTGCTTTAACTTACCCAATGTCAGCAATGCTGATTGAGTATTAGATTTTAGAAGATATTGCCGTCCTGGCATCATGGGATCTTCGTGCATCCACAATATTCGAGTTTGGAATTGATCGGCTTCACCGCAAGGATTTTTTTTATCAACCAATATATCTCCCCTAGATACGTCAATTTGATCATCCAAAGTGATTGTTATTGATTCTCCTGCAGAAGCGTTAGTGACTTCACTATCGCCTGTAATAATTGTTTCAATGGTTGAGGACTGCCCTCCGGGGATAATTTTTACTTCATCTCCAACCCTTATGCTTCCGCTAGCAATTAATCCTGAAAACCCGCGGAAATCAGATGAAGGTCGATTTACCCATTGAATTGGTATTCTAAATGGTTTATCTAGATTTTTATTCGAGATTTTTACATTTTCGAGGTATTCCATAATGGTTTGCCCTTTATACCAAGGGGTATTGGTACTTTTATTTACAACATTATCGCCCATCAATGCAGAAATTGGTATAGGCGTTATTTCTTCAATATCTAGTGCATTGCTTGCAAATTTATTATACTCTTTAACAATTTTATCATATACTTCTTGTGAATAGTCGATTAAATCTAATTTATTAACGGCCAATAATACTTTTTTTACTCCGACCATAGAAGTGATAAAAGAATGCCTTCGAGTTTGAGTTAAAATTCCATGTTGAGCATCTACAAGAATTATGGCTATATCTGCGGTTGATGCCCCCGTCGCCATATTCCGAGTATATTCTTCATGCCCGGGCGTATCTGCAACAATATATTTTCTTTTATCTGTTGAAAAAAATCTATATGCAACATCAATTGTTATCCCTTGTTCTCTTTCAGCTGCTAATCCATCGACCAATAAAGCAAAATCAATTTCTGAACCCTGTGTACCTAATTTTTTAGAATCTGATTCTAATAAACTTAGTTGGTCATCAAAAAGCATATGTGATTCATATAGCATTCTGCCAATTAGAGTAGATTTACCATCATCTACCGAGCCACATGTAATAAACCTTAGAAGACTTTTTTCTTGGTGTGTTTTCAGATATAAATCGATGTCGGCCGAAATAAGTTTACTGGTGTGTGACATCAGAAATACCCCTCTTGCTTCTTTTTCTCCATTGAAGCATTGCCATCATGATCAATAATTCTATCTTGCCTTTCTGAAGTTGTTGTCATAAGCATTTCCTGTATAATCTCGGGTAAAGAAGTGGCTTTTGACTCAACTGCCCCCGATAATGGATAACATCCTAAAGTCCTAAATCTGACACTTTTCATTAATGGGATTTCTCCGTTTAGGAGGGGGAGTCTGTCATCATCAACAAGAATAAGTGTCCCATCACGATCTACGACTGGCCTTTCTTTGGAAAAATATAGTGGAACTATTGGAATATTTTCAAGATGAATATATTGCCAAATATCGAGTTCGGTCCAATTGGAAAGAGGGAAAACTCTAATTGATTCTCCCTTGTTTATGTTAGAATTAAATATATTCCATAATTCTGGCCTCTGATTTTTAGGATCCCAACGATGTTCGGATGTCCTAAATGAAAATATCCTTTCTTTTGCACGAGATTTTTCTTCATCTCTTCGGGCGCCTCCAAATGCTACATCGAACTTATGTTTATCCATAGCCTGCTTTAATCCTTCGGTTTTCATAATATTAGTATGCTTAGAAGAACCATGGATAAAAGGATTAATTCCTAGTTTCTTTCCTTCAGGATTGATGTGTACGATCAAATTTAAGCCTAGCTCTTTGGCTGTTTTATCTCTAAATTCAATCATTTCGGAAAATTTCCACATTGTATCAATATGCATTAAGGGAAATGGAATTTTTCCTGGAAAAAATGCTTTTTTTGCGAGATGAAGCATTACTGATGAGTCTTTTCCTACTGAATAAAGCATAACTGGATTTTCTGCCGAAGCTACGACTTCGCGCATGATGTGAATTGCTTCTGCCTCTAAGGTGGCGAGATGGTTCATTGTTTTTAGCGCATGTTCATAACTATTTTACATCGTCGGGGATTAGTCTCATAAAGACTTATTTTGATAAATCCAATCATTTGTCCATCTATTGTCAGAAGTAACAAGAAAATATGGATTTAAAACTTTATCGATGATATCGTAATCTAATGTATTTCCGTTTGGATTTAATACTAACCCTCCTGCACCAGAAACAACAGCATGTGCAGCAGCAATATCCCAACATGATGTAGGACCAAATCTTGGATATAAGTCGGCACCTCCTTCAGCAACTATACATGCTTTAAGTGAGGACCCCATTCTTACTAAATCATAGTTACCAATTCTCTTTGCAAATTTCTCGTCATTCTCTCCTCTGTGCGTGCCACTGGCAACTAATCTCACGGGTTCAGGAGGATTTGAAGGATGGACCATTATTAATCCAGACCCATCCGGCCCTCTTCTTTCTGATGGGGTCATTATCCCTCCAAACCATGTTGTTTTAGACACTGGGGCGTGTACTACCCCAAATATTGGTTTCCATCTACTTCCATCTCGTTGCATCAATGCTATATTTACAGTGAACATTCCATTTCTTTTGATAAATTCTTTAGTACCGTCTAATGGATCTACTAGCCAACAGGTTTGACTTTCCTTAGGGTCACCTATTCTGCCCTCTTCAGATACTATGGGCGTGTTATCAATTAATTGTAGTTCCTGAATTATGATGTTGTGTGCTGCCAAATCTGCTTCTGTTAACGGTGAATTATCGTCTTTATGAGATATTTTTAAATTTTCTTTTTGATTATAAATTTTTAAAATTTCATTACCTGCTAATTGAGAAATTCTAACGATGTCTTCTGGGTTCAAATCATGCCCATCCTTTTAATTTAAAAATCTTGAATATTTTTTGCTGCTTCTTCTAGATTTGCTCTAGTTTCTTCTGAAATATGGAATAAATAAGGATCTTCATCGCCCATTATCTGCTTCCATGAAGACATTGTTCTAGCCCATATCTCTTGATTTGCATTCCAGTCTAACCATCTATCGATAAAATCGCAATGTCTTAGGATGTCTTCATCATCTTCATCGGATAATTTCCTTAGAATCGTATTAGTTTGGGCTAAAAGTATTCCCCAGGGAGCATTGACTTTATATGTGGTAAAAGGATTTCGTTCTTGTACTACAGTAAGATGTTCTCTCCAGAGTCCTAATGCTACATCATATGTCCACCCCAGTAGTATTACCAATAGTAAAACTGATGTTGCAATCGCGGATAATGCCCAATATGTCATTGGTATGCCTAAGAGTTCTTCATTGGACTGGAATCTCCAACTTACATTTGGCCATATCAGTAATGTTAATGTTGTAATCCAAAACACAGTTGATATAAGAGTTTGACTTTGTTGAATTCGCCAATATTGGCGCATGAATCCTTTCTTGAAATCTTTCTTCATATAAGTTCCTCTGTGCATCTATGCTTTCACGATTTCGTGAAATGATGATATAAAGTCATCATTCATCTCTAAAATGTGCAACAACAACCGGCGCTGTAGATTCAGAAGGGTCTATGATTTCAAGTGTATCAATTTTTACGAATCTACGAGGCGCAGCATGTCTACTACCAAAATTTGAGTAAATGAGGTGTTTTGCCTCTTCTTCATCAGCGGCTACGATATCCAATGTGTAAACTTGATCGCGCTTACCATTCCTGAATGTTCCTTTTGCCCTATATGCCTTCATAAATCGTCCGAACAAAGGTTTTGATATAAACACAATGTGTTGATATATTATTTTATATGATTTTTTAAAAAAATTTTATTTGGTATTTTCTTATTTGGAAATTCTGATTTAGGTGAGTTATCGCTGTTTTAGAACTAAGATATCCTCAAGGTTCAAATGGATAATATTGTGGATGGATAATGAGGCATAATGGATTCACCTGAGATTAATCATCCTAAAGAAGTAGTTACTTCTGATGAAGATATCAGTCTGGCGGATCGATTAAAGGATATTTCTCAAGATAGGCTTATTGAAGAAGTTATCGCGTTATGGGATGAAATCAATAAAATGGAAATAGAGTTGGCGGCTGGTCGACGACGATTCAGATCAATGGAGCTGGAAAATCAATCAAATAATGATTCTGGTAGGCCGCTGATAGCCGAGTTAGAAGAAAAAATTAGAGTAGTTAATACACGAAATTTACAACTAAAAAAACAATTAGGAAATGAAAGAGTACGAAATAATGACTTTGAAACTGATAAAAATAAAATAAAAATTTTAGAAGCCAAAAATACAAAATTATTACAGAATGAAGAAGAGTTATTGATGTTGATTTTAGATATGGAAATCCATATGGATAAGCTTTCCAAGTCTATTAAATAATATTATGACTGTAATTAGGAAATAGTATTCCTAATTCCGAAGTATTATCAAATCTTACTTACTCGGACTTTCATGCCCGGTACACATGACAGAAATAAATCGAGGGCAATAACTAGAGATATTTCTAAAAGTTATTCCGAAGCTTTATCATCTTATTTTGGTAAAAATAAACCAAATTTTGAGAAAGCAAAGGGGTCTCATTCAGCATATGTGGCTGCTTTAGAGGCTCATGGTACAGATGTTATAATTTTACCGAGCATCGATACTCATCCTGACTGCTGTTTTGTTGAAGATACATCAATAATGATTGATGATAAAGTGGTTATTGCTAATATGGGCCATAATACTAGGAAGGGAGAGGAAAAGGCAATGAAGGAATATTTATTAAAAGACTATGAAATAATTAATATGCCTAAAAAATGTTCAATTGATGGAGGAGATGTGGTTTTTTTTGATGATAAATTCTTGATAGGCGTTTCAACTAGAACAAATACTCTAGGAGCCAATTTTCTCGGAAATTGTGTTAAAGATGCTGGTTATGAATTTGAACTCATTAATATTCCTTCATCAACATTGCATTTGACTACCGTCTGTTCAAGTCCAAGGCCTGGAAGTATTATCTTGGCAGAAGGCCATTTGAAATCTGATCAATTCGATTTTGCCGATGAAATAATAAGAATACCAAATTCTGAGAGTTATGCCTCTAATGTTCTCGGTTACACTAATGATAAAGTAATAATCGCAAATGGATTTCCAGACACTAGAAAAATACTTTTGAATTGTGGTTTCTCTATTACGTCCGTAGATATGGCCCCAATAATGGATGCGGATGGATCGTTGACTTGTTTATCTCTATTTATTAAATAAATATTATTGATTCATGTCCAAAATAAACTTAGTTAATATTTCTTGAAGTTCGTCAGCGTTATCATACTCTTCAGCCAAATTTCCAGTCACTATCCAATCTGCGCCTGCTTTTGATGCTAATCTAGCCGTTTGGGCATCTCGAATTCCTCCCCCAACTACTATTGTAAGATTACATGAATCTCGAGCAGCACGTATTAAATTAGGGGATACCGGTGTCTTTGCGCCACTTCCGGCCTCTAGATAAATTAATTTAAATCCATAAAATTGGGCAGTTGTCGCATATGCAGACACCCTATCAATATCTGATGGTTGAATTAAGTCTGCTTGGCCGACTTCTCCAACTTTTCCACCTGGAGCACAAACCAAATAACCCATAGGTAGTGGTTCAATTCCGCTATTTTTGATATGTGGTGCTCCCAATACTTGTTCCTCAATGAGATATTTTGGGCTAGTGCTATTCATCAGCATCATAAAAGTAACAGCATCCGCCATTGAAGATAGTGCAGCTGAACCTTGTGGAAATAGTACAATTGGGACGGTTTTATTTTCTTCTACACCTAACGAATCTTGAGTAGATGCCCACTGGACTAGTTCGAGCATTTCTTTAATCGATGATACCGTCGCTTCTACATTTTGCATATCTGTATTTGAAGAGCCCCCGACCAATATCATGCTAGTGCCAGCATTTACAGCTGCTAAACATCTCTTCGCTGCTATATCTGGCGATTGATCGGCTGGATCGATTAAGATAGCATGTCTAGTATAGTTTTCTATGGAGGTTACATAACTCAAAATATTAGTCAAATTTTTGTCCATTTTATCATCACATCGTTTTCAATCTATATTGACTTTATCCAGAAAATTCTTTGCCCGTTGTATCCCCATAACTATATCCGATTCAATAGAATTTTTAGGCGTTTTTCCTTTCCATGACATTTTTTGTATCCAATTGATATTTTGAGGTAGTTTATGTTCGGCCCATACTTCAATCGTAGAATCAGATCTTTTTCCTATGATTAGCCTTTGATTAGGTGTCATCTCAGTAGTTGTTACCCCGCCGTACCAAATAGTGTTATTCGATTCTCTGCTAATTGTAAATATTTTATCAAAATCCAATGTTCCAGAACCGGAAAACCCTGCTCCAGAAAACTCCACCTTCTTATCTTCAAAGTTAGTAATTCTTGTCCTCAAATGAAAAAAGGTATTTCTTTTGGCTAAAGAAATTGCTATTGCCTTTTCAAACCATGATCTCCTGACAGCAGTACATTTAGGTTTGTAGCTTTGTGAATACATCGAAGTAGTCCATGAACTTGGTATCAAGGGCCACTTCGAAATAATTCCAGGCAATTCGCCAAAGAGTCCAACTTCTGCATCCTCTGAGAAAAAATGTATTTCACAGTCTAAGTTATCCATTATTTCTTGAGCCATGCATAATGATTCAAGAGAAGTATCAAGAAATGAAATTTTTAACATTGTTACGCTCCTGAGATTGGATCTATGGATAATGCATGGACTGGGCATGCAGGGATACATAAATTACAATGAGTACAAGTTGGTTCCTCAACAATTGCCATTATGTTAACCAGTGATAATGCATTAACAGGACATAAAGCAATACAGGCGGCGCATCCAAAGCATCGATCATTGTTTACGATAAAAATATGATTTGGAACCCTCCCCATAGTTATCGGAAAGAGTTTAGGCTCTCAAACTTACCCTTACCCCTTCATTTCTATTCGAAATTAAAAATTACTTGGTACGATTTAATTCTTTTTAAATAAAATCATATTGACGATAGTAATCGATACTACTGTATCACAGAGAGTAAATAAATATTCGTTACAAAATTTGAAATAATTTATTAAATATATTATTCGAAATAATTTTATTTTATCTACAATGGAAACTAAGGGGTTACCCTTTCCGCTTTGTTCAAAGAGAAACGTCTCTTCGACAATCATATTTGGGAGTGAATGAGCAAATGGAAAGTAAAGCTTGTAGTGTAGAAGTTACAACCAAGGATACACCAGGTCTTTCTGATTCTAAAGGTAATAATATTAAAAAAATGCTCATATCTGATCATGATATTAATCTAGATGATGTAAAATTAATTCATAGATATGACATTATTTCCAACTTGAATAATGAAAAAATTCAAAGGACGGTTTACGATCTCTTTTCTGATCCAGTAATAGAACACGGTATTGCGAATTTACATATATTGGATTCAGATAATATATTTCCAATAAAGCCTGATCTACATATTCATATTGGATTCAAACCAGGAGTAACGGATAATGCTGGTAAGGCAGCATTAGACGGTCTACGAACCATTTACCCAGAACTTAATAATTCCAGCGAAATATTTACATCAAAAATATATCTTTTTTGGGGGATACCTGTTGATGTTAATATTGATAAAATAGCAGATAAGCTTTATAATCCTATGATTGAACATTCTATAACAACAAAAAAAGAAGATTGTCAAATTAATAAATGGGGCATACTCAAGGCACCAATTAAAATTACTCAACCATTTAAATCAATAAAAACTATAAATTTAAATGTCAACGATAACAAATTAATTGAAATAAGTGAAACGGGATTACTTGCATTAAATCTAAATGAAATGAAGACCATTCAATCTCACTATAAAGACGAAGAAGTGCAACAGAGAAGAGTTGAATTGGGGCTTCCGCCAGATATGCCAACTGATGTTGAATTAGAATGTCTTGCTCAAACTTGGTCAGAACACTGCTCTCATAAAATATTCGCTGCTAATATCCATCATGTTGATAATGAAACAGGAGAAGACACCACAATAAACTCGTTATTCAAGACACATATCGTGACTCCCACATTAGATATTCAAAAAGATGTAGATTGGTTACTAAGTATCTTCCATGATAACTCCGGAGTAATTGCATGGAATGAGCAATGGAGCCTGTGCATCAAAGCAGAAACTCATAATTCACCATCTGCATTAGATCCATTCGGAGGAGCAATGACTGGAATTGTGGGAGTAAATAGAGATATTCTAGGAACTGGATTAGGTTCGAAGCCAATAGCAAACACAGATGTTTTCTGTTTTGGGCCCCCAGATTATAAAGGTCAAATACCGAAGGGATTATTTCATCCTTTAAGAGTACTTAGGGGCGTACATTCAGGTGTAAGAACAGGAGGAAATGAGTCCGGAATACCAACCGTTAATGGTGCAATTATTTTTGATGATAGATATATTGGTAAACCATTAGTTTATTGTGGAACTGTGGGAATAATGCCTAGAATTTTAAAAGATGGACGCGAAAGTCATATCAAAACCCCGTCTGTTGGAGATATAATTTACATGGTTGGTGGCAGAGTAGGAAGTGATGGTATTCATGGAGCAACATTTTCTAGCTTGGAGTTAACCGAAGAAAGCCCAAGCTCTGCAGTACAAATCGGAGATCCAATAACTCAAAAGAAAATGATTGATATGATATTGGATGCCAGAGATTCTGGCTTAATTCAAGTAATAACAGATAATGGGGCGGGAGGGCTATCAAGTAGTGTTGGTGAATTAGCAGAACTGACTAATGGTGCTTTTTTGAACTTAGCAGATGTACCCTTGAAACATCCAGGACTAAGTCCTTGGGAAATTTTAGTTTCGGAGTCACAAGAGAGAATGACTGTAGGAATAAAAGAGGAAGATTGCAAAGAATTTGAGAAATTAGCACTACTCCATGAAGTTGAAGCAACAATTGTAGGAGAATTTACGGACACAGGTTCTTTTGAAGTAAACTTTGGCGATCAAACTGTTGCTAACCTTCCTATGAAATTTCTTCATGAAGGATGTCCACAATTAGAATTGGAATCTGAGTGGGAGGTACCAACACACAACCCAATACAGTTCCCCCCCAACAATCCACAGAGTATGGGAAATATACTTCTTAGGTTAATGGCAAGGCCCAATGTTGCAAGTAAAGAATATTGGGTCAGATCGTATGATCATGAAGTTCAAGGACAATCTGTAATTAAACCATTTTGTGGAATAAATCATGATTCTCCTGGAGATGCTGCGGTAATTGCGCCATTACAAGGACAAACTCAAGGTGCCGTAATTTCCAATGGAATAGTGCCAAGATACTCAGATATCGATACTTATGCCATGGCCGCTGCTAGTATTGACGAAGCTCTTCGAAACGCAGTCTGTGTAGGCGTGGATTTAGATTTAATAGCAGGCCTAGATAATTTTTGCTGGCCGGATCCTGTAGAGTCAATGAAGACACCAGATGGTAGGTATAAATTAGCGCAATTAGTTAGAGCCAATAGAGCATTAGATGATGTATGTAGGGCTTATCAGTTACCGTGTATTAGTGGAAAAGATTCAATGAAGAACGATGCAACAATAAATGGTACTAAAATCAGCGTCCCTCCAACTTTGTTATTCAGTCTAATAGGGAACCACAAAGATGTGAGAAAAGCAGTATCTAGTGATTTTAAGACAGTTGGGGACATAATCTATCTTGTAGGAGAGACCCATCAAGAATTAGGTGCAAGCGAGTTAGCATTTATGCTACATGATGAGACAAATGGTAAAAGTGGAATAGGAGGCCAAATTCCTCAGATAGACACTACAAGAAATTTAGCACTCTATCGAAGCTTGACAAACTCAATGTCCAATGGATTGGTTGCAAGCGCACATGATTGTAGTGATGCAGGACTTGCTGCAGCATTGACAGAATGTTGCTTTGGATGTGATTCAGGTGCAATTTTAGAAATTTCCAATCTTTTTAATCATAATAAAAATTTAGATATTTGGGGAGCACTTTTCGGTGAAAGCCTTGGCAGAATATTAGTAAGTGTAAAACCACAGGATTCGCAACTTTTTGAAGAATCTATGAAGAATCATGAGTGTAACAAAATAGGCAAAGTTACCTCAAATCATATGATAATATTTAACAATCGAGAGCAAATTATACTTTCTGCAAATATGAAGGAATTACGCGATGCATGGAAAGGAACATTGAATGGAGGCAACAATTAATGAAACCTAAAGTAGCAGTACTTTCCGGCTTTGGTATTAATTGTGAGGCTGAAACTATTGCTGTTTTTGAAATGGCAGGAGCTATAGTTGAAAAGTTACATATAAATAAATTAGTAAATGGAAGTGCTAATTTAGAGAATTATCATATAATGGCAATACCAGGAGGATTTTCTTTTGGTGACCACCTTGGTAGT
Source organism: Candidatus Thalassarchaeaceae archaeon (assembly GCA_046710875.1). Classification (GTDB taxonomy): domain Archaea; phylum Thermoplasmatota; class Poseidoniia; order Poseidoniales; family Thalassarchaeaceae; genus MGIIb-O3. The sequence continues at coordinate 3,923 of JBKEHQ010000003.1, read as the reverse complement.
GGAAGACTTATGGGTAATCGACTTCGATTTGGCATAAGGGAGCAAGTAAGAGAATTTGTCAAATCGGGAAAATTAGTAATTGGGATATGTAATGGGTTTCAAGTACTAGTAAAAATGGGCTTATTACCGGGCGATGATGAAGTTAGTTTAAATCAATCAGCATCATTGACAATAAATGATTCAGGGCAATATGAAAATAGATGGGTGACCCTTGAATTCAACCCAGATAGTAATTGTATATGGACAAAGAATCTAACGAGAATTCGTGTACCAGTTCGTCATGGTGAAGGCAAATTTGTAACTTCAGAGAAAACACTTCTAGATGAATGGGATAAATCAGGACAATTGGTTGTTCGATATGCAGATCCTTCAACCACTTACCCATCATCTGAAGATAATATATTGCCATATCCAATCTCTCCAAATCAAAGTTGGAGAAATATTGCAGGCGTGTGTGATCCATCGGGATTAGTATTCGGCTTAATGCCACATCCTGAAGCCAATCACTCAACATGGTTAGGAGCAACATGGACTAGAGAAGGTCTAGAACATGGTGAAGGAGAGGGTATGAAAATTTTCAGAAATGCTGTAAATTATGTAATAGAAAACTTTGATAATTAAAATGAAAATCTTCTTGCAATAGTTGCCTATCGTCGCCACCATGGCAACCCGTGACGCAATTGATGTATTCTCAGAATGGGCTCTTAAAAATAGGGATGAGGGGATGGAAAATGGGCACGCTAAATCAGTTAATGAAATGCTAAACATTGCTATTAAAATGGTTAAAAAACCCTTTTCAGTAATAGATGTAGGATGCGGAAATGGTTGGGTATGTCGTAAATTACAGTCATATGATAATTGTAGTAAAGTAGTTGGTATTGATGGTTCAAATGAAATGATCACTAAGGCTGAGAAAAAGGGGGCTGGAGAATTTCATTTGGCAACACTTCCAGGATGGAAGCCTTCACAGAAGTTTGATTTGATTCACTCAATGGAATTCTTATATTACTTGCAAGATCCATTAGAAATGTTAAAGATTTTCTTTAATGAATGGCTGGACGACAAAGGAATACTAATTGCAGGGGTTGATCATTATTCAGAAAATACAGCAAGTCATGATTGGCCAGAATCACTTAATGTACACATGACAACATTGAGTGAAGAACAATGGAGGCAAGGCATGATTGATGCTGGCTTCATTGATGTCGAAACTCGACGCGTGGGCATCAAGCGAGGATTTGTGGGAACTTTAGCAATCTTTGGGTTTAAGCCTTAAAATCGGCATCTATTCCTCTAGCGGGGAATTAGATCCGCCCGGAACCAAGTAACCCACTCTAGCACATATGCCCCAGAATATCAAGGGAGGAACATTGTCATCCCATGTCATTACCATAGGCTCCTTTCCGAGGGTGACTTCTAACTCCATGAAGCAGCAGACAACAAACCAAACCCATGCAGGGCCAGCAATCACTAGTGACATTCTTGCTTGTTCTTCACCTTCATCATGAAGGCGGTATAGAGCATTTTTACATAGGTGAGCAAAAAAAATCCAGCAAGTGCCTGCTATTGTCATTATTCCAATCCCTTTGTAGGATAACTCCAACAACTGCATGCATTGCCGCCACAAGTACAAGCCAAATCTGAGGATCGTGACAATCATTACTATCAATTCCCCTAATCACGTGCCGTAAATCTTTCATAATATTAAATGGTTACAATAGCGTATATATATTATCTATAATGAAGGCTCTAATCAAGAAACTTGAATGGTTTGAATGATTTCCCAAGAGCATGCCAGACCCCACTATCAAGGTTGAAGTAGAGGCTACACTAATTGAAATATTATCTCTTTTACATCCCGATGCAAAAAAGAACTCACTTCGTAGAATGATTGATCATGGTAGAATAAGGGTTGATGGTAAAAAGAGAAATAAAGCAAAAGAGAGAATATTTTGCGGATCAATAGTGACTACTGTACCAAGAACTGATGGTGATCAAAAAAAGGGTTTACAAGCTAACATACTACAGGATCCAGAGATACTCTACTCTGACAATTCTGTAATTGTAGTAGATAAACCAGAGGGGCTTTTGTCCGTTGCAACTGATAGAGAAGAGGCTGATACAATGTATAGTAGAACAGCTAAATGGGCCTCAGAAAATAAAAGAACTCGGATATACTTAGTACACCGCTTAGATAGAGAAACCTCTGGTTGCTTAATTTTTGCCACGTCCCCGGAGGCCCGTGATATATTACAAAAACAATTTAAAAATCGCTCAATTGAGAGGATTTATTATGCCGTAGTTTATGGAAAACCGGATGCCACATCCGGAATTGAAACAACTAGAATTCAAGAAACAAAGGACAAAAGAGTTAGATTGGTTATAGGCACCAAACGTGCAGGAAAAGAGGCAATAACTAATTGGAAAGTGGAAAAAACAGGCCAAATTAATTCTTTAATAAGAATTAAAATTGATACTGGTAGAAGGGCACAAATACGATTGCACATGGTGAACATAGGCTGCCCTGTTTTGGGTGATACAAGATACGGGAGAGGAAAGGCGAGCGTCAATAGATTATGTTTACACGCTACAGAGCTTGCATTCATTCATCCAAATGGTGAAATAATAAATATAAAAAGTAATATTCCCACAAAACTAATTTCTGAATTATCTAGGAAATCCTTATGATTCTTCTTCACCAATCATGTATGCCGGAACTTGAGATATTATTTTACTACCTAAAGGGGCATCAGTTATTTCTTCAATGACTATAGAATCATCGTTTAATAATGTCTCATCTAAGGATACTAGTCTAATTTCTAAAAACCACCTTTTATAAATTTCATAAATTACAATATAAATAATGAAAATTATAACTATTGCGGAACATAACCATGCAATCAAGTCTTGATCAGACATTATCTTCTCTCTCAATCAAAGCGTCCCATGAAGCTTTGGCATATGCCTTTGCAGATTCAATTCTATCCTTTGAATTATAAATTCCCGAGCCGACAATTATGCCATCAGATCCAGATTTAATTGCATCATAGGGGTTCCCGTACCTTTGACCTAGTTTACCTGCTCCAGTTTCTAGATTGACTCCAGGCGTCCAAATTAATTTTCCATCTCCAGATTTTTCTCTAAGATCCAAAATCTCAGCAGTCGAACTTCCATTTCCAATATATCCAACAACATGCGGTGATCCATTACCTGTATCAACAACTTCATCAGTATATTCTGAAGATAATAAATTACCTCTACTGGACATTTGAGCCAATAAAAATATACCGCCTATTCGTTCTACATCACTCCAACTGGCGCCTAATCCATCAACAATATCCGGGCCCGAAATTCGATGTGCAGTAACTAAATCTGCCCAGGATCGAATATCATAAATGCCGCCCATTTGAATTTGTGATATTTTTCCTATATCAGCAAATTTACGATCTTCGAATATCATTAAATCATGATTCTCAGCACTTTTCAAAACTTTCTCCCATTTTAATTTATCAAAATCAATTATCATATCAACGTGAGTTTTTAAAGCAGAAATATAAGGGCCAACAGTGTCTATCAAATTCACTAACTCATCAATTGTGTAAAGATCCGCTGCTAAAATAACAAGAGATTTTTTCCTTGTAGATATTTCCATAAATCGATGAGTCAATGGATGAGCACAACTTCGCCATCTTTTGCCCCATATCTCCTCGACGCTCATGTTATGACTAAACCTACAAGCCTACATCAAACCTTTCCTCATTACTACTTTAGCAATGCTAAAAAACAATCTCTTTGATTAAGGGAGGCATTCTCGTCTCTTAATATGGTTCTATATACACCTGGTAAAACTTCAGGATACTCTGATGATACAGTTAACTCTGGAATCCGTTTTCATTTTCTAGGAGGTGCAGGTGAAGTTGGTC
>JBKEHQ010000002.1:0-74202 GCA_046710875.1 Candidatus Thalassarchaeaceae archaeon | reverse complement strand
ACTCTATCGTCGCAAACTCCCTTCAATACAGTTAGATTTGCCGGCCTGACAAATGATTCTCCTACAAATCTTATATTTTGTTGATAATAGATTATATCATTTATTTCATCGCCATCTACATCGGCTATTTCGGCTCTGGTTCCATCGGCAGTATCTCTAAAACCAGCACGTCGTGTATCATTATTCGAGATATATATGTCTTGTCTATCTGCAAAAGAGCCCGTGGGAGTACTTTCTGCAGTTCCAAAACCATCATTGTAAAGAACACTTAGGAAATGTCCCATAGTGCTTGCTGCAATGATATCATTATCTCCGTCACAATCTAAGTCTCCGACTGCGATTGCAGAAGGGTCTCTTTGGACTGCATATTGAGTCGTATGAGAGCCATAAACTGTAGGAACTAAGGTAATTAATGTTGAAGACACCATGAGAATTACTATTCCCAATGCTTTTCCTATGGCAATATCACGGCCACTTTCTTTATTCGGTCTATTAAACATGATACTCGGGACATTCGCCTTGTTATTATGCCTTATTGACCCATGGGCTTCAAAATATTTTTAAATAAGATAAATTGATACATAAAAAAATAATGATTATTGAGATTCCAACCAGCTAGGATTGGGGGAATATTGAACTTCTGCACCGCCATAGATTCTTTCTAATCTTCCCATAATCCATAATCTATCCAAAAATATCTCCAAATCGGCATCTTCGCGATTCATTTTTTCACCGAGTGCCTTCTCAATGGAACTTATTGGCAGAGATGAATGCCCATGTTCCCTCACAACTAGAGTCATAAGTAATTGTAACCATGCTTCGGCTTGGGGATCTCCCGAAAGATTATTTGAAAGTGGCTCAGGGATTTCTACTTCATTCAAAAATTCAATTATAGCGTTTAAATTCGGATCAGTTTTTTTGGAGAAGCCCAATTCTTCTACTCTCAAATCTAAATCGAGGTTTCCGACTGTCCTTAATACTGAAGGAATACTTGAAGGATTTGGAGGAGGACCAGGCAAAGTAGGCACATCTACAACCTCCTCTTCTTCACTCATAATTACCTCTGCTGGGGTCCTTAACATAAAGTTCTCTAAATTTATTTTTTTGCAAGATTACGTAATACGGTTTGTAAAATTCCGCCGTTCCTGAAATATTCAACTTCTACTGAAGTATCTAATCGTACTTTTGCATGAAAATTTATTATGCTTCCATCATCTTTTTTTGCTATTACATTAATCAGAGACAAAGGTTCTAGATTGGCCGATATTGGTATATCATAAAATTCAGTCCCATTTAATCCTAAACTATTGGCATCTTGCCCTTCTAAGAAAGTTAGAGGCAACACCCCCATTCCAACTAAATTTGATCTATGGATTCTTTCGTATGAAGTTGCTATAACTGCCTTTATACCCAATAAAAGCGTCCCTTTGGCAGCCCAATCTCTACTACTGCCAGTTCCATATTGTGATCCTGCAAGTACTACTAGAGGTGTTTGTTCTGTCAGATACTTCTCGCTGGCATCAAAAATTGAAGTTACTTCATTTGAAGGTAGGTGAGTTGTGAATCCTCCTTCTGTGCCTGGCGCCATTTCGTTTCTTATTCTAACATTGGCAAATGTGCCCCTCATCATAACCTCATGATTTCCACGCCTACTTCCAAAGGAGTTGAAGTCCCTTGGACTCACTCCTTTATGGATTAGATAAACGCCAGCCGGTCCAGTTTGAGGAAAGGCTCCAGCGGGACTTATGTGATCAGTAGTTATTGAATCACCAAGTTTCAAAAGAACTCTTGCATTTGTAATTGGAATTATTGGATCTGGTTCTTTTTTAATTCCCTCAAAGAATGTTGGTAAACGGACATATGTTGATGATTTATCCCAATCATATAGTGCTGAATTTTGACTAGGTATTGATTCCCATCTTGGTTCTTCCAATACATCAAGATATCTTTCTCTAAACATTTCTGGACTTATAGCCTTTGAAATCACTTCTTGGATTTCTTCATCTGATGGCCAAATATCGGAGAGCATTATCGGATCTCCAGAATCTGAAAATCCCAGTGGATCTTCACTAAAATCAACATTAAGAGTTCCGGCCAAAGCATATGCTACGACTAAAGGTGGACTTGCCAAATAATTAGCTTTCACCTTTTGATGAATTCTTCCCTCAAAATTTCTATTACCAGATAATACACTTCCAACAATTAAATTTGATTCATCTATTGCTCCCTCTATGGCTTTATCTAATGGCCCAGAGTTCCCAATACACGTAGTGCAACCATACCCTACAACATTAAAACCAAGATGAGATAAATCTTCAGTAAGTTCTGCGGCATCAAAATATTCAGTAACTACTCTACTTCCTGGTGCCAAACTTGGTTTGACCCATGGTTTAATTTTAAGCCCTTTTGATCTTGCATTTCTTGCCAATAAGCCTGCAGCCATCATTACACTTGGATTACTAGTATTAGTGCAACTTGTAATGGCTGCAATAACAACATCTCCATGCTTTAAATATTCTGAGGTCCCAGATATTTTTGCCATGTCATCATTGCTAGATATTTCAATACCATGGCCATGAGGGCCTAAATCATCATTCAGTGATTTTTTGAAATGTACCTTCATTTTTGATAGATCGACTCTATCTTGAGGTCTTTTTGGCCCTGCCATTGCCGGATCGACATTTGATAAATCTAATGATAAGGAGGAAGTAAAATTAGGGGCGATAGTATTAGAATCCGCAAAAAGACCTTGTTTCTTAAGATATAATTTTACATTATCGACATGTGTTGAGTCTCTCCCTGAAAGAATCATATAGTCTAATGTTTTATCATCAACAGGAAAGAAGCCGCAAGTAGCTCCATATTCAGGTGCCATATTAGCGATTGTAGCCCTGTCTGGTAGGCTGAGGTTAGAAATTCCGGGGCCATAAAATTCCACAAATTTACCAACGCAGTCATGTTTACGTAACATTTCAACAATTCTTAGAGCCATATCAGTAGCAGTTACTCCGGGATTTAATTTTCCAGTTAATTCAAACCCTACAACTTTTGGCAATAACATATAGATTGGTTGACCGAGCATAACTGCTTCGGCCTCTATACCCCCTACTCCCCATCCTAAAACTCCAAGCCCATTTATCATAGTGGTATGAGAATCGGTGCCAACTAATGAATCCGGGAACCATATGTCCTCATCGTCATTCCTTGCTACAGATGCAATCCATTCTAAATTTACTTGGTGAACAATTCCTCTTCCCGGCGGTACGACTCGAAAATTATCAAGACTATTTTTTCCCCATTTTAAAAATTTATAACGTTCCATATTTCTCTCATATTCGATATCTAGGTTACGTTCTTTGGCATCTTTGAATAATCCAGAATAATCGACTTGAACGGAGTGGTCGATAACTAAGTCCACTGGGACCTGAGGATTTACTTTTTCCGGATCGCCCCCTAATCCAACCATTGCATCCCTTAATGCAGCAATATCTACTACTGCGGGAACTCCTGTAAAATCTTGAAGCAATACCCTACTTGGACTGAATGGGATTTCCTTGGGCGTCATATCGGGACTCCAAGAAGCAATTCGCAGAACATCTTCTTCGGATATTAAAAAACCATCACAATTTCTTAATGCTGACTCCAATAGAATTCTTATGGTAAATGGTAAATCGTTTAATTTACAGATTCCTTTATTTTCTAATGCCTTTAAACTCATGTAGTAAGACTCTTTACCTTCGGAAGTGATAAATTTTGATAACGAATCAAAGGGCGAATTAGCAATCATAAAGATACCTACATTCTTTCGAGTAGGCAAGGTCCTTTTAACCCTACTAAAATTAAAATAAAATCAAACTTTTAAATATGCTTTTTTCAGCATTACTGTATTAACAGGTTTATCACTTGAATCAGTTTCAATATTGCTTATGGCTGTTACATGCTCACAACCATTAATTATTTGCCCAAATACTGTATGAACTCCATCTAAATGATGGGGTTCACTATCCTGAGGAATCAGGAAGAATTGAGAGCCCCCTGTATTTGGTGCGGAAGTCTTTGCCATAGAAATCGTACATGATTCATGGAGTAATCCAGGGACCTCCGAGGATGTTTCATCAGGTATTGTCCATTCACTCGAATCACAATCTGCAGGAGAATTGGAAGCCTGACCATTACAATAACCGAACCATTTACCGGCATATCCCCCCATTCCACTTAGGTGATCTATATCGCCGCCTTGAATCATAAAACCATCTATAACCCTATGAAATTCCGTATTATCGTATCTAAGATCATTTGTTAACTGTAGGAAGTTTTCAACATGTTTTGGCGCAAAATCAGAATTTAATAAAATTTCAATTGTGGCATCGATGCGTTCGCCATCAGAATCCACGTAAGAAACTTCCATCATAACAGTTCCATTTAATAATTCAGATGTTTGATTTTCTCCCTTAATAGCATTCCAAAGGCCCACTCCATCGGGATCGACGGTATCTGTAATAACTTTAAATGATACAAGGAATAACATAATCGTAACAAAAATAACAAACATTCCGCTAGGAGTAGGGTTACCTTCGTCAAACATCTGGAATCCTCCTTTTATTGAAATAGAATTTTCATCCATCATGGATGCTAATTTATTCATACGTCTACGTGTTTCTTTGTCTTTGGGATCAAAATTTAAAGCAGTCTTATAATTATTATATGCTTTTTGCCAACGTTTCTTTTGAGAATTAGAGTCTATTTCTCCCCAAAGGCATCCTGCATCTGCAGCATATCTAGATGTTTTTGCTCTTTGGGCATCGCTTTTACATTCTTTCCAAGCTACATCTCTAAGAATATCTAAAGCTTTTTCTGGCTCTATCTTTTCTATTAATGTATTAGCATCATCCCATGCCTTTTGCAGAGTCTCCGGTACGGACATCATGCTCTGCGGGATACTACTCATTCAAAATGGCAGCGGAAACATATTATAAATTAAGGTGACAAAAGAAGTGAGTAATGGTAATGGCTAAAGACTTAATATGCTCGCAAGTTACTTACTGGACAAGGGACTGTTCAGTGACAAATTGTGGAGTTACGTAAAAAGATGGAATCTGATGTCAATAATTTTGTAATTAATATCGCCACTGCTAATGGAACTGGTTCCCAATCTTCAAATCTAATTATATTACACAGCATGTTTGAAATGGGGGTCCCAGTAAGTGGTAAAAATTTGTTTCCAAGTAATATTTCGGGCCTACCGACGTGGTTCATAATTCGAGCTAGTGAATACGGATATCAAGCCCCGGGTGACAAAACTGACATTCAGATTTTGATGAATAAAGATACCTGGCAAGATGATATTGATAAAATGGAACCAGGTACAGTTGTTATTTACAATGAAGATGTAAAACTTCCCGTTGAAAGAGATGATTGTACAGTATTCAGTATGCCAATGACAAAAATGGCCAGAGGCATAGCGCCAAAATTCGCAAAAATGATGGCAAATATGTATTATGTTGGTGGGCTTGCATATTTACTTGGAATAGATATTAAAGATATGGAAAAGGCCGTTCATTCTCAATTCAAAGGTAAAGAAAAGGCAATTGAAATGAATTTGCGAGCAATTGGTGAAGGTATCACTCATGCAAAAGAAAATTGGGAGAATACAACAACATTTAGAGTAGAAAAAATAGAAAAAAATCCCGATACCTATCTAATAGAAGGTAATGAAGCTACTGCTTTGGGCTCTATATATGGGGGAATAAATATGCTAGCTTGGTATCCAATAACGCCTTCATCTTCGGTTGCAGAAGGAATAATAAAATGGATACCAGAACTTAGAACTGCAAAAGATGGAGGCACTACCTGTGCCGTCATTCAAGCAGAAGATGAGTTAGCCGCCGTTGGAATGGTAATAGGTGCTGGTTGGGCAGGAGGTCGAGGTATGACTTGCACCAGTGGCCCGGGCATTTCTTTGATGTCAGAATTTATTGGATTGTCTTATTTTGCTGAAGTACCTGGAGTAATATGGGATGTTAATCGCGTAGGCCCTTCAACAGGCCTTCCCACAAGGACCCAACAAGGAGACTTGTCAATGCTATACGAAGCCAGCCATGGCGATACGCAGCATATCGTACTTATTCCTGGAACTGTAAATGAATGTTTTGAATTTGGATGGAGGGCGTTTGACTATGCTGAGAGATATCAAACCATGGTATTCGGATTTAGTGATTTAGATTTAGGTATGAATAGGTGGTCTACTGAAGGATTTGTTTATCCAGATAAGCAAATGGATAGAGGTAAAGTTATTTACACCCAGGAAAAACTAGATTCTATTGAGAATTATGGAAGATACCGAGATGTAGATGGAGATGGAATACCCTACAGGACATTACCTGGAAGTGGACTTGATCCCATCCTATATCGAGGAACAGGGCATGACGAAGATGGAGTTTACTCCGAAGATCCTGCTGTTTATCAAAAAACTATGATGAGGCTACGTGAAAAGATCGAGGGATCACGAGATAATTTGCCCTCTCCAGTCATAATTGAAGAAGAAATCAAGGAAGTAGGAATAATATTTTATGGATCTATGGAAAATACTATTGGAGAAATAGATGATATTTTAGAAAGAACTGGTTTATCTGTCAGTACTTGTAGGGTCAGGGCTTTACCATATCATTCCAATTTAGAAGAATTTATTTCTAAGCATGATAAAAATATAGTTCTAGAAATGAATAGAGATGGCCAATTATTTGGGATTTTAAGAAAAGAGCTTCCTCTAGAATTACTAAGTAAAATTCATAGCGTTGCATATAGCGATGGTATGCCCCCTCGAGCAAGACTATATTCAGAGAAAATTCTAGAAGTATTGGAGGAAATATAATGTCCATATTAAAATTGAATGTAATAGATTTAGATAAATCGGAATATAAAGGAGGTAAATCGTCTCTTTGCCCTGGATGCGGGCATGACCAGATTTCAAATGTGATAATTCAGGCTGCTTGGGAAAATGGTTTACCTCCCGAAGGTATAGCTAAAATGAGTGGAATTGGATGCTCATCTAAGACTCCAGCATACTTCCTAGGTAAAAGTCATGGATTCAATACAGTTCATGGTAGAATGCCTTCAGTCACAACTGGAGCTAATATGATAAACAAGGATTTGTCATTTATTGCAGTATCAGGAGATGGAGATACTGCAAGTATTGGAATAGGGCAATTTATCCATGCCATACGTAGAAATTTAGATATGGTTTATATCATAGAGAATAATGGCGTTTACGGACTAACAAAGGGCCAATATAGTGCCACGGTTGAGAAAGGTTCCAAAAAGAAAAAGGGTGCAATAAATAGTCAAAACCCCATTGATCTATGCGCGATGGCTTTGAATCTTGGATGTAGTTTTGTAGCAAGATCATTTTCTGGCAGTAAAAAGCAACTAACTGCATTGCTACGTGCGGCTATGAGTCATAAAGGAATGGCGATAATTGATGTAATTTCGCCTTGTGTTACTTTTGCAAATAATGATGAATCATATAGATCATATAATTATGTGAAAGAAAATGATGAAGTATTGCACATCGTTGATTATATCTCGCATTTTTCTCCCCTTGAAGAAGTTGATATACCAGAAGGCCAATATAGAGAAATAGAATTGTTTGATGGATCTAAAATTGTTCTTGAAACAATAGGTTCATCACATGATACAACAGATATTGTATCTGCATTGGGAGCAGTTCATAGGGCTGAAAGTCAGAATAAGCATGTAACGGGCTTACTTTATTATAATGGAGAGATGCCTACTGCTACTGAAATTCTTGGCCTTACAGATACTCCATTGTCTAAACTAAGTTTGGAAGAAGGTAGACCTACTCCTGCAAGTTTAGATTTGATTAATCAGAGATTTCGTGACATCAATTGATTATTAAAACTCAGCCTATCTCCCGAAGGTCATAGTCCCTTAGTGTAGTGGTCCATCATGTGGGGTTCTGGATCCCACGACCCTGGTTCGAATCCGGGAGGGACTACCAATTTCCTGCAATTACGAAGAGTTGTGATCAGTTATTGCTGAATCATTATCAGCAATCTAACATGAAGAGAAGATTATACTTCCATCTCTGCTAGACCAAAGCCGATTCTTTCTTCCCTGTACGGGACTGTGCAGTTGATTGGGCGAAGTCATAGCGGAGGTCAAGAAATCAACTTACGCCCAAGAAAGGTTAGAGTCGACCCATCTGGCCTTGTTTGCGCTACCAACGAACCACCAGTACAGCGTGAGAGTGATTACGCTCAAGACAAGAGTCTTGACCCAAATCAAGAAAAATTCCCCAGCATTTCCGGTGAACTTCACGGATCTACCATCGATGCTTACCTTCTTTGACCATGCGTTGTAGTATATCACCGAGGTCCAGGGAACGGCCAAGAAAATTGTTACGCTGTTTAACATAAATAGCGCCCACCCCAAGAAGAACATGTCAAGGCCTTTTTCTGCCTTCTGTATCGACCAAGTTCCTGTTCCAAATGCGTCATTTTCAATGCTCGTCGATGGGGCTGACTTTACCCCGTTCACTCCTGTCTCCATATTATTCCATCTTCTTGTGGAGTTATAGTTGTTCCCCATACAGAATACTTTAACCTACCATGTATAATCCATGTAACCATATGATCCAACTTGGAGCAAAGGGTACCTATCAGAGTGTATAAGAGCGTAAGGGTACCCATCCGATTACCAGTGGATTGAAGGGGTGCCCATGCGTTTGGAGGTAGAATCAGCTGTTTTAGTCACACTATTGTAACTCAAGATTTGAATAGTAAATCACCTTCCTAATTTCATGGGAGACGCAACACTCAATGAATGGGAAACGAAAAATGAACTCGCTTCTAAGAGAATTCAAGAACTTCTACGCATTTTATCAAAATCAAAAATGTTGCATGTGATTTATGTCTTTGGCACTATAAAGGATGGATTACGATTTTCAGAAATTAAGAAATCATCACAGACAGATTCCACAACCTTAACAAGAAGACTTAGCGAACTCGAAGATATTGGAATAATTGAAAGAAAAGAGTTATCCAAGAACTCAACCGCTGTTGAATACCATGTAACTAATTCGTTTGATATTGTAAAACCAATTTTGAATAGCCTGCTCCATTACGGTCTTAAGGAAAAAAAATGAAAAAAACTACATCCGATTATTCTAAGTTACAACATTGCAACTTTCTATCTTATAATAATCCCGAAGTTGGCGAAGTACGAAAGGAAGGAAATATATGATCCAACAGAAAAAACTCGGGACACAAGGTTTCATCACATCAGAACAAGGCATAGGCATGATGTCAGTTGGCATCACCATGGGTAAACGAGACCTGTACGGAAAAAATAACGACGTCTCAAACAAAGGTGTGGCAGAACTCATTAATCGTTGCATCGAGACAGGAGTAACACATTTTGATACTGCTCAGATTTACACGAACTTGTCAGGAATGATATTTGGTTCGTGGTTTCCTACAGTGAAGTCCTCTGAAAAAAGGATGAAACTTGGTCTCTCCCAAAGTAAAGGAAAATATCAAGTAGCAACCAAAGTCATGAAGTCTGGAAAGAAAAAGGACGTCAAGAATATGTGCTATAAATCTCTCAAAAATATGGGTATAGAATGCATTGACCTATACTACGTCCACCGAATAGATCCAAACGTCCCCATAGAAATCACCATGGAGGCAATGAATGAACTCATTACTGAGGGGAAAATAAAATTTGTTGGCTTGTCTGAAGCTTCAGCCGAAACGATTCGGAGAGCACATGCCGTTTGTCCGTTGACATGTGTTCAGATGGAATGGTCTCTATACTCTCGTGAATTAGAAGATGAAATTGTCCCACTTTGCGCTGAACTTGGCATTGGTATAGTTGCCTACGCACCTATCGGCCGTGGCCTGTTAGCCGACACATCTCTCAATACAGAAACAATGGGACGAATGGATTTCAGAAAGATGGGGGGTGTCGGATATGCTGTCAAAGATGGTGAGCGTGAACTTGCTTCGTTACTTGAAGAGTTAGCTAAGCAGAAGGGAGTTCCTCTCAGCACACTCAGCCTTGCTTGGGTCCACAAAAAGGGTAGAGACACCCTCAACGGCGCTGGTGTTGTACCAATTCCAGGCACGGGTAACACTAAACATATGGAAGAAAATTCTAAGGCAGTATCTCTCTCCTACACACTAACTGATCAAGATATGGAAAACATCGAAGATTGTGTGCCAAGAAATTCTATGGAAGGATTACCACGCTATGGTGGAAGTCTGGGCGAACGTGTATTCACCGAAGAAAACAATATCTCTCTTGAAGATTGGAAGAAGTAAAGCGTACCCCAACTAATCAACATTGGTTGTGTGGGTTTCTGAGTTCCTCCCAATCTACTAGTTACTATTTCCATGGGAGTATTGGTAAGCCCAACCAACCAATTCTGCGGCATTCCCACCGAGTGACTGCTCGGTAGTGGTTTCCCTACCCTTCCGATTACCGGTGGATGGATGGGGCCCATGCGTTTAGTGATAGAAATCCGTAGCGTCAGCGGTGAACCACAGCGAGCCAATGCATTGAATTAATAAAAAATGATTAGTTGATAAAATTATTACTCTTCGTTTGAGTATTCTGATTTTTTCTACTAGTTATTGCAGCAGTTAGTATTGATACTGCATAAATCATTAAAGAGGGTGCTGGAAGGAAAACTTTACTTTTTGATTGGACCTTGATGGTTGATTCATCGATTAATTCCTCTACCCACTGTGATGAACTTATCACTCTCTTTTGATAGTGAATACTCCAAATACCATCATCAACCAAAGTAAGATTATTAGTATTGAATATTACATTTGATTCATTGGTTGCATTTACTCCAAAAGTTTCTGAATGCCACAATAACTCACCAGTCATATCAGAATAGTGAAAGGTTGCATTTGCAGTACTTGAATGGCCAAGATTAGAAACGCGGGCTGAGAGAAAGTTTTCCTTAATTTCTATATCTTCTGCTACTAAGCGTGCGCGCCAATACCAAACATTCTGTATCAAATATTTCATCACATTCAATTCTTCACCTAATCTATCAGATAGAGCTTCTACTGATCCAAGTAAAAATTGTTCATCATCTGTTTCAAAAGTAAATGTCGGATATCCCATTACTCCGTAACCGTAATCCCTACTAGTCCCGCAATTTGGATAAAGTCCTTGATTTGCATTCTGAATAGGGATATCAGAAATATTATTATTAACATCATCTCTGATAAAATGGAATAACTCCCTATCCGATGGTTGTGCTGGCCATCTTCCCCAAGGATATAGCATAATCCATACTCCAGTATGCATGGTAACATATAGGTCGGCATCGGGGACTACGGTGTTCATGTAAACTGAATTAGCGAGAGTTTCAGATTCACTAAAAGCGCTACTTCCAGGTTGTGTAGGATTATTTGGGGGGCAATTATTCCAAAAATGATCATAATTTCTATTCAAATCTACCTGATTGACGTTCCATCTCGTATCAAGATCATTTCCATCAGCATTTAGCATTATGAGGATATGTAATTCGGTTGTTTTTAGAATGTCGATTACTTCTTGATTACCTTCGGCCCAACCCTCAATATAATATTCTGCAGTTAGGAATGCTAGTTCTGTTCCAAGGTGCTCATTACCATGATGGCCTCCATCAATGTAAACTACATCTTTGTCCATCCCATTTGGTTTCGTTTCGACACTCCAATCAGAAATTCGTAAGACCCAGAGATTCCTGCCCATCTCAGTTTGTCCGGCACTAATTAAGTCAACAATTGTCGGAAAATCATCAGCCCACTCGTTAACATCTAATGTTAAAGTGGCATAAGTATGATACCAGTGTTCCTGAACAATGTCAGGTTGCCCTACTTGTGCATTGATGATAGGAGCGGCTGAAGTAATAAATAACGTTACTAATGCAATAGCAACCAAGGAGCGCCCCATAGTATCCTGTAGGGGTTACTACCTAGAATCATTTGCATTAAGTACGTCATCAAAGAGAATGATATAATATTTGCGATGCCCAACTAACCATTAGTATAATCATGAACCAACCTAATGCTAATTTTCCTATTTTAGAAGGGTTTTTTAGAGGTTTGAATGGATCAATCCCTGCTTCAATTGCTTCCGCCATTATTGCTAATTCTTCTTCTATTGTTTCGGGTGGCTTCAAAGTATATTCCTCTCAATTATGTGATTGTTGATATTTTAAAAATAAGAGATGGGGTATCTCCCCTAAACATCCAAGAGGAGGTACCCTATTCAATCATTTTTGTAGTGGGTTTGAAGTTAGGCGCCACTTCGAGACAGCATGGGCGAGACTCCACTAGGTTTTGTGATGCCAAAAACCAATGTTAGTGAACCAAAATTATCTGCTTCGGCTGTAATAAGCAGAAGTATAAATAATCATCATGAGATTTTGTTAGGGCATAGAGTCTCAGAGATGCCGTCGTTCCCTGATTTTTGGTCATTTCCCGGAGGAGGAATAAGTAAAGTAGATATTAAATTTGGTGAAAATCATCCTAACTTCTTAACCACCATGGGTGAAGACAGAATTGCTGCTATTGCTTTACTTCGTGAACTTGTTGAAGAAGTTGGATTTACTCCAAATGAAGATGGAAAAATGATTAAAATTAATCATAAAATAAGAGAAAGTATTTGTAAAGAAAAAGAGAACTGGGCAAAAAATATTGAAAATAAAGAGATACTAATAAGTAAATTTGATGCTAAAGTAATATCTGAAAGAGTGACTCCTCCATTTGCACCAATCAGATTCAAAAATAAGTTTTTTCATGTAGAAATTAGTAATACAGAATTAGAACCGACTTTTCCCCCAGGTAGGTCAGAGTTTGATGAGTTTAGATGGTGGAATCCAATTTTATTATTGAATTCATGGAAAATGAATGAAATAAGATTGCCTCCCCCCATAGTTACGCTAATTAAAGACCTAGTTAATGAAATTGAAAATACAAATAGTATCAAATTTGCTTGCGAGATATTGTCAAAAAAGAGACCATCTGGATATCACAGAATAGAGTTTTCTCCAGATGTAGAATGCCTGCCCCTTAGGACAAAAACATTACCGCCTGCTACGCATACTAATTGCTATATTCTTGGAGAAGAGGGGGGAGATAGAGTTATTGTCGACCCTGCAGCAAAAACAAATGATTCTCTAATCGATTTAGCAAGTAAAATTAAAGAAGTTACTGATTCTGGATCTAAGATAATCGCAACAATATATACTCACCGTCATCCTGATCATATTGGTGATTTAAGTAAAATTTCCAAAATTTATCAAGCACCAATTTGGATAAGTGAGGAAACAAAAAAAATTATTCCTAACGGCATGGAAACGTCAGTAATATCTGAAGGAGATGATTTTACACTAAATGGCCCATCTGGGAAAACATCTTGGTCAATTATTGAAACCTCTGGACATTGCCCTGGACACATATGCATCATAGGTGAATCTGGCATAGTCAGTGGAGATAATTGCGTTGGAGTTGGGAGTATTTTAGTTCCTTCAGGAGAAGGAGATATGGGAAAATATATACATGGTTTAGAAAGATTGAAAAATATGAAACCAAAGATGTTATTTCCCGGACACGGTCCATTGATTGCAAATCCTGATAAATTATTAAGTAAATATATCGAACATAGGAAAAATAGGCATAACAAAATATTCGATATTGTAAGTAGTGGCCAAATTGATCTTAATAAAATCAGCCAACTTGTTTACTTGAATGAAAGAGGAGTAAATTTAACATTGGCTGAAGATCAGGTTTTAGCACATCTAAAATTACTTATCGAGGAAGAAAAAATAAAAGAAGTAGATAGGCACTATTATTTGTACTGACACTTCGCAAAAACTGTGAAAGAGGAATGGGGTGGCGTTCCTTACTTAGAAGGTTCAAAGTGCTCAGAAATTTATGTAAATGTTGAGGACGAAGTATCATTAAGAGTTTTAAAATGGGTTCCTTTGAATTCAATAAATGAATCTGAAAATACTTTAGTTATGATTCCCGGATGGGGGTCGGTTTTTGAAGGATGGAGGCCACTTTTATCGGAATGGACTTCAAGAAGAACAATTCTATACATAGAAACAAGAGAGAAGAAAAGTGCCAGGATAACTAGAAAAATTACAAAAAAAGATTTTGAGATGGATGTTCATTCAAAAGATATTTTTAAAGTTATTAATTTTTTAAAGTTGAAAAAGGAAAAAATAGATTGGTTTTCTTCATCATTGGGCTCCACAATATTACTAAATGGTTATCAAAAAGAACTAATCGGAGGAAGGTCATCAATTCTAATTGGCCCAAATATAAATTTTAGGCCCCCAATATGGGCTAATTTATTCCTAAAGTTTCCAGTACCTAAATTTACGTATCCATTATTAACGAAAATAGTATTATTCGCAGTCGAAAAAAGAGTCAAAGAAGAAGGGCAGCGGATAAGATATCGAAGGGTGTTTAATTCTCAAGATCTTTGGAGAATGTTACTATCGGCAAGGGCAAATATAACATATAATATGAATTTAAATTTTGAAAAAACTTTAATCCCTTGTGCGATTTTATGTGCTGAATCAGATAAATTACACGCAATAGATGGGATCCATAGAATTAATGATTCATTGCCTAATTGTACCATGATTAATGTTCCCAGCAATCAATATACCCATGAATCTGAAGTTTTGAAAGAAATTGAAAATTTCCATAATTTGATAGAATAAAAAAGTATTCAAGCGATTGACTGATGTATGACTTCTTATTAGGATGCGATATAGGTATGCGCGACAAGTTCTCATCTTTCGATGTCGCGAGGATTGTAAAAGAGCTTGAAGCCATGATTGGCGCTAGAATGAGAAAGGCATATCAGCCGCATTATGAGCAGATTGTACTGAAAATGAATCGAAAAGGCCTACCCTCAACAGATTTAGTAATCGTCAGAGGCAAGAGAATATACACGTCCCAAAGGGATAGGCCGATGCCATCAAACCCTTCACAGTTTGCAATGTTAATCAGAAAGCACCTCAATAATGCTAGACTTATGGAAGTTAATCAATATGGATTTGATAGAATAATAGAACTTGTTTTTGAAAGGGGAATAGGTGAAATTAGGATAATAATAGAATTATTTAGAGATGGCAACGTGTTATTAGTAGACAGTGCAGGAATAATTATTCAACCACTCACTCACGTCAATTATTCAACTAGAATAATAAAAAAGGGACTAGAATATACCACTCCGCCTGCCTCATTAAATCCTAGGAAATTAGATAGGATTGCGCTTGATCAATTATTAGATGAAAGTGAGCATAATTTGATTAGAACTCTTGCTGTTAGGGCAAATTTTGGAGCTTTATATGGAAGTATTGCATGCTCAAATGCTGATTTGGAAGAATCTATAATTTCCAATCTATTGTCCCTAGAAGATAGAGATTCTTTGGAAAAATCAATAAATTTAATGGTTAATGAACTTGATAGTAACAAGACGGTTAAGATATGGTTAGATAGTAAAGCCTCCCTAGAAAAATGGACAAATTTGAACCCCGATACAGAAGACAGAGATTTGTTAGCAGAGACAATAATTGAAGTATGTCCAATAAATATTCCTTATTTAGAAAATAATAATATCTTTGAAATAGAATCTCTTTCCTCATGTTTTGATTTAATTTATGGGATTCATGATGCTGCGGCATTCATCAGGCGTGAGGAAGAAAAATTAGTAAGTTCGGGGAAAGGGGACGGCGAGAGAAGGGCTAAATTAACCAGAAGGTCAGAGCAGCAAAGTTTAGCAATAGACAGATTCATACAACGTGCCACTATAAACCAAGAACTTGGCAAATCAATTCAAGATAATTGGGGCCATGTTGACGATATTCTTGGACAATTCAATATTGCAATTAAAAACGAAAGTTGGCAATCAATAGAGATTAAATTAAAAAATATATCTTGGATCGGTAAAATAAATCCTGCTAAACGAACTATAGTTGCATACCTCCCCGACGAGGATGGTGATCCTGGTGCGAGCATAACTTTAGAAGTTGATAAAAATGTCCATCAAAATGCACAAAGATATTTTGAAGATGCTAGATCGCAGAAAAATAAAGCCATAGGCGCAAAAAAGGCCTTAGAAAATACAGAATCATCTAAGAATATGGAAGAAAAAAGGGCTGCAAAAAATGCAGCTGCAGGTAGACTTAAAAGCTCAAAAAGAAACAAGAAATTTTGGTTTGAAAAATTTCGCTGGGGAATATTGGCGAATGGAAATTTAATAATTGGTGGCAATGATGCAAAAGGAAATGACAATATAGTAAAAAAACATCTAAGTTCGAATGACCTATATTTTCACGCAGACCTTCACGGAGCGCCATCATGTTCACTAAAATTAAATGAAGGTTTTGAAGTAAATGATTTTACTTCTGACAATATACCAGAAGGAGTCATGTCTCTTAAGATAGTGCAAAATATATCTGGAGGAATTGAAGATGCACGTGAATTACCAACTGAAACGCATCAAGAGGCAGCACAACTTGCTGTTTGTTGGTCAAGAGCGTGGGGGAGCGGTAATGCTTCAGCAACCGTATTTCATGCAAGACCAAGTCAAGTATCAAAGACTACAGAAAGTGGAGAATCTTTGGGCAGAGGATCTTTTGTTGTGAGAGGAAAACGAAATTGGTACAAGGACATAAAGCTTGAATTGGGAATGGGAATTGGTGTAATAAATGGAGTACCATTACCCATAGTAGGAACTGCAGAAACGATATCAAAGATTTTTCCTCGCTGGGCTAAAATAATTCCTAGCAAAGAAAAAAAGGAAACAATAGCAAATAAAATTGCCAAAATGACTGGCCTATCTCAAGATGATGTATTATCCTGTTTACCTCCCGGCGGATGCTCAATACAAAATCACGGCCTGATCCCTTAATTAATTTCAACAATCGTTATTGCATATAATAAAGAATCAGTGAAATGGTCATATAACCATTCTCTATCTATAGATTTTCCTTCTAGACGCATTCCTAATCTATTTGCAACTTTTATACTCGGCGTATTATTAACTGCAACTTCCAAGACAAAACGATGAAAATTTAGGTCATAAAAACAATGTTCCATTAGACGTTTGCAACATTTTGTTATTATGCCATTACCAGTATATTTTTCAGCCAGCCAATAGCCAACTCCACAGGAGCGATTATTGTAATCAATCCAATTTAAACCTATATTGCCTACAATTTGCCCATCATGTACTATTTCATAGTGAATTCCTCGTCCCTGAGAATAATCATTCAAAGTACTTTTTATGAAATTTTCTTCGTCTAAAACTGATTTAATATCATCTACCCAAGGTAACCATTTTCTGAGATAATTACGGTTATTATCAATTAATAAAAAAAGTTCTTCTTTATGTTCAATGGTCATTTGATGTAATTCAAGATTGCCATCAATCATTAAAATTGGATATGGAAGTTCATAATTAAATTTTTTTTCTATCAAAACTCTTCTCTCCCGTGTACCTATTAGGATAGTAGATTGCATTTGTAACTTTCTAAAAAGGGGTAATACTTCAAACCGAAACATAATCCGGGGGTCATGAGTGGTAACCCGGAGAGTAAAAATTGGACTTATGGTGAATATTTACAACTACCTGCTTTATTAAAACTTCAGGCTGAAGAAAGAGGAGTTTCAAATGATGAGATGCATTTTATCATAGTCCATCAAACTTTTGAATTGTGGTTCAAACAGATTATTACTGAGCTTATCGAAGTACGTAATATACTTGATCAAAATAATGTTTCGGAGATTGATATTCCTCTATCCGTAGATCATTTAGGGCGAACTACAGAAATATTTAGACTAATGGCAAATCAATGGGGAGTGTTAGAAACTTTGTCTCCTCAGGGATTTTTATCATTTAGAGATGGATTGGGTACTGCTTCAGGATTTGAATCATATCAAATGAGAGAATTTGAAATACTTCTCGGATTAAAAAATGAGGACAGATTGGGAGGAATGGATCCCATAGAAGGATTTAGGAAAGCAGCAATAGATAATGAAGAAGCTACTGTAATATTAAATCGTTTAGAAGATTTGATGAGCCAAAAATCATTAGTAGATTCGTTGATGGATTGGATTGAAAGGACGCCGATAATGGGATCTGTTTATGGCAGCGAAAACGACGAAAGGAATGTTGAAGATTATGTAAATGAACATTTAGAATCTCATAAAAATCATGGAGAAAGTCTCTATGGTAAAAATGATCCAAATACAAGAATGGTTGAAAGGATAGAAATGGGCCATAAAAGTGCCATTGATTTCCTAAAACCAGATGGTAAAGTAAGTAGAACTAGGGCTGGTTTATTATTCATAGAGTCATATCGTGAATTACCATTACTAACTTGGCCAAGAAAATTAATTGATGCAATTGTTGAATTAGAAGAGTCGATTGGAAAGTGGTGGCATTCGCATGCTAGAATGGTTGAGAGAATAATGGGGAGAAGAGTAGGCACTGGAGGGTCAAGTGGGGTTGATTATTTAGATGAGACTAGTAAATACCGTATCTTCAAAGATTTATGGGGAGTAAGGACTATTTTGATAAAACCTCAAAATAGACCTGAATTGAAAAACTCCGAATTTTATGGTTATAATTCTGACTCGAAGATTTGAATATATAATATCAATCGTACTATTGAATACCAATGTTCTTTTCGGACCATTTATGGAAGGAGTAAACATATGCGCGTATGCAAGAACTCCTGTTGGAAAATTTCGAGGGTCATTGTCTAAATACAGTGCCACAGAACTTGGAACAATGGTCATAAAAGAGATATTTAAAAGGTCAAATATTGATCCAAAAAATAATTTCATAGATCAAGTATACATGGGTCAAGTATTGCAAGCAGGAGTAGGCCAGGCACCTGCTAGACAGGCCGCATTAAATGCAGGAATGCCATTTCAAACGCCATGTACTACAATAAACAAAGTTTGTGGTTCAAGTTTGAAAGCAGTAATGATAGGTGCAACGGAAATTCGATCCAAGATGGCTGATCTCATAATTGCTGGAGGAATGGAGTCAATGAGCAATGCACCTTATTTTATTAGAAAACCATCTAAAGAAAGTTCATTCAATTTTTCTGATTTAGAATCAATACTATCCAATGATGGGTTGAAGGATGCATATTCAGGAGAAATGATGGGAAATACCGGTGAAACTGTTGCAAAAGATTTTAATATAACAAGAGAAAAATCTGATGAATTTGCTGTAAAATCTCATTTTCTTGCTAACAATGCATGGAACCAAGGATGGTTAAACAGTGAAACTTTTGAAGTAAATGGCATAATTGAGGACGAAGGAATACGTCCCAGTACAAACATGGAAAGGCTTAGTAATTTGAGAACAATATTTAATATCGATGGTCAAGTGACTGCGGGAAATGCTAGTCAGTTATCCGATGGTGCTTCAGCAGTGTTAATTGCTTCAAACGAAGCAGTCGAAAAACATAATCTCCCAGTTATTGCCAGAATAATTGACTATGTGACTTCAGGAGTTGCGCCAGAAAAGGTCATGTCTGCGCCAATATATGCAGTAGAAATGTTACTTAGTAGGAATTCACTTAAGATTGGGGACATAGATATATTAGAACATAATGAAGCTTTTGCTGCTGCTTCTTGCGCGGTCCAAAAAGAGTTGAATATTCCTGAAGAAAAATTCAACCCGCATGGCGGTGCTGTTGCAATTGGACATCCATTAGGTGCCACTGGGACCAGATGTTTGATGACATTAGTAAACGCATTAGAAAGAACTGCGGGGAAATTAGGAATTGTAACTATTTGTCTCGGCGGAGGAAATGCTGTCGCAATGCTCATAGATAGAAATTTTTGATAAAATATGATTATCCAAGAAAACTCACAGTCATAGCCCTTATTTGGGAGTTGTTAGTGGGTCGGCAAGATGGTTAAGCCACTGAAACCCCACACACGCTTTGAAAAAGCACGAATAATAGGTGCTAGAGCGCTTCAAATAAGCATGGGAGCCCCACTTTACGTTAGTGAAGAGGAGTTGCGAGAAAGTTTTAATGATGAGTTAGTCCAACTTTATGGCGTAGAGGATGCAAAAGAAAGAGTTGTTCTTGATCCTATGAAAATTGCAATGCTTGAATATGAGCAAGAAAGAATACCGATTGATGTCGACCCTCACCTTGATTAAAATTAATAAAATTGAACCGGTGGCTCGGAGTGTATCTATTTGGATAGTCAAATAAAAATAAAAAATTTGACTAAGTTATTAATTTTAGTAACAATTTTAGTCATCAATCTCGGAGGAGTTATTCGAATATATGATGCGGGAGAATCTTGTCCAGATTGGCCAAAATGTTTTGGATCATTAGGATTTGATATATCAGAAAATGAACAAGAAGAATGGTATAATGAAAATCCAGATGAAATAGATTCGCGAGGGAAATGGCACAGATATACAACTTTTGAAATTTTTACTGAATGGATTCATAGATTTTTAGCTGGATTTATCTTAGGCCCCCTTGTAATTCTTAATTGGGGTTTAGCAAGATGGAAAAATAATTATAAAAAGGAAATTCGAATATCAACTACAATTTCATTTGCACTCATTATTTGGCAGGGCGCAATTGGAATGTTAACAGTAAAAATGGATAATGAACATTGGAGTGTGATATTGCATTTGGGCTCCGCATTAGTATTTATGCTAAGTTTAATATGGATTTGGATGATACTAGCAAAGGAAGATAGGACTGATTGGTTCACTTTCTCCACCAAAGTATCAAATTTATGGAGAAATAAAATACTATTCATGTCTTCATTGACATTACTTACATTATTTTCAGGTACATTGGTATCGACCTCTCCCGGTGCAAATAATGGTTGTGGGGTAAATGGATTCTACCAATCATGGCCTTTATGCAATAATGAATTAATATCTTCAATTTCCAATATAGTCGAACAGTCGCAAATGATACACCGTTGGCTTGTTGCTTTAGTCGGCATAATATTAATTCGATATTCATACTTAATTTTACAACAAAATGATGAAGATAGTTTAATTTTGAAGAAATGGGTATTGATATCTACAGGAATTTATTTACTAAATATACTGCTTGGAGGGCTATATATAATTTCTTGGACACCTGATGGCTATTTCATTGAAGTATTATCATTAATACATCTCCTTTTGGCATCAAGTTCATTTTTATTAATTGCAACAGCATATATAGGTTTTTTAATACCTCGATTAAATGTTAAAAATGATATCATTATACCTGAAGACTAAAGGCAAATTGTTACAGGTAGGAATGGAGAGTTGTGCGTGACTATGATAAAATCATACTTTAGCCTTACTAAACCTAAAGTGGTAGTCCTACTTCAAATCACTGCTTTATGTTCAGTTTTATCTCACGATTTATTAGAACAATATAATTTTTCTTTTCAACAAATAATAGAAACATTGGTTAAGATGTTAGTAGTTTTTATTGGAGGATATTTGACAGCAGGGGGTGCTAATGCAATTAATATGTGGTATGATAGAGATATTGATCCTATAATGAGGAGGACTTCTAATAGGGCAATTCCTAGTGGAAAGGTTTCACCCAATAATGCTTTAATCTTTGGAGTTTTTATTTCGATAATAGGAGTTGCGTGGTTTGTTGTTATGGCAAATCAAGTTGCAGCTTTTTGGGCTGGTTTTAGTATAATTTTTTATGTTTTTATCTATACGGCATGGTTGAAACGAAGTACAGTACAGAATATAGTCATAGGAGGAATTGCGGGATCTACGCCTCCAGTTATAGGATGGGCAGCAGCATCGGATGATTTGTCAATAGAAACTGATTCTGTCATCAATTTTTTTGATTCTATTTTTTCATTAGGTAGTTTCATGCCATGGTTTTTATTTTTACTTATTTTTCTATGGACACCACCTCATTTTTGGGCTCTAGCATTATAT
Source organism: Candidatus Thalassarchaeaceae archaeon (assembly GCA_046710875.1). Taxonomy (GTDB): domain Archaea; phylum Thermoplasmatota; class Poseidoniia; order Poseidoniales; family Thalassarchaeaceae; genus MGIIb-O3. Next base: position 52,200 of record JBKEHQ010000002.1, on the reverse strand, counting down.
AGATCTGAAGAATATGAAAAGGTTAGCGTCCCAATGATGCCAGGAATTAAAGGCCCTGAAAAAACATTGTTTACAATGAAGATTTATGCATTAGTATTAGTTTTGTTATCATTTTTATCTCCTATTGCCTTGGATAATTTAGAATTTGATGAATACCTATTTCACATATTTTGTTGGACTAATGTGATACTTTCAACATGGTATGCAAGTACGGTTTTTAAAATAGATTTAAACGAAAAGAAAGATGAAACTGGCAGAATACCTACTGCTGCACGTTCATTTTGGGTATCTATGTTGTACCTTGCATTGATATTTGTCGTAGTTGTTATGGCAAGTATAGGCACAATAGGCGGAATAATTGGAGCATTAATTTCTATAATAATAATTATTAGAAATCAAATCAAGGCTAAGAAGGAAATAAATCCATTTTCTTCATTGTAATGCGATGGTTTCAAACGCCTAGTGTACTGTTGGCAATACATAAGAATGGGGTGCGGACATGAAAGAATCAGAACTAATTTATGATTGGAACTCAGTAGACTATGAGATTTCAAGAGATTCGACCAAGCATCCTCATGGCATTTGGTTTGATGATGAAACATTAAGGGATGGTTTGCAAAGCCCAAGTGCAAGAAATCCTAAAATAGAACAAAAATTAGAATTGATAGATTATATGGAAAAGTTAGGAATTCAAAAAGTAGATTTAGGATTGCCAGGAGCTGGCCCAGCACATATCGGGCACATAGATTCTATGCTAAAGCATATGACTGAAAACTCATATGATTTAAGGCCCGGATGTGCCGTAAGGACATTAGTTAGCGATATAGAGCCGTTAGTCGATTTACAAGCTAAATTTGAACGGCAAATACAAGCAAGCGCATTTCTTGGAACTAGTCCAATAAGGCAATATACAGAAGGTTGGAATATGGAAAAGATATTATCGACAGCTGAAAAAGCAGTAACTTTTGCAGTTGATAATGATATTCCAGTTATGTTTGTGACAGAAGATACTACACGAAGTAAACCATCTGAAATTAAACAAGTATACTCCCGGGCCATAGAGCTTGGAGCAGACAGGATTTGTATTTGTGATACATGTGGGCATGTGACGCCAAATGGAGTAAAAAAACTTCTATCATTTATTCAAGAAGAAGTCATTCCTGATTCAGGAGTAAAACGTAGAGATATTGAAGTTAATTGGCATGGCCATCAAGATAGGGGCTTAGGAGTTGCAAATAATTTAGCTGCAGTAGAGTCTGGGGCTGATGTCATACATGGCACTGCTTTGGGAGTAGGAGAAAGAGCAGGAAATGCTCCATTAGATCAAACATTAGTCAATCTAAGTTTGATGGGAGTCATTAATAATGATTTAAAATCATTAAATAATTATGTCAAAAAGGCACATGAATATATAGAAGTTGATTTGCCAAAAAACTATCCAGTATTTGGAAAGGATGCTTTTGAAACTGGGACGGGGGTGCATGCTAGCGCTGTCGTTAAAGCAATGAAAAAAGGTGACCATTGGCTTGCAGATAGGATTTACTCTGGAGTTCCGGCGCAAGAATATGGACTTGAACAAAAAATAAGAATCGGGCATATGAGTGGGCGATCCAATATTATCTGGTGGTTGAATAAGAATGAATACAAAATTACTGATGAATTATTAGAATATCTCTTTAATGTAGCGAAACGCCAAATAAGATTAATGGAGGATGAGGAAGTTCATTCGGCTATAGCTAAATTTAAAATCATCTGAGTATCAGAGATGCAAATAAAGGGAATGCCTAAAGCCATGAGCAATTTGACAAAAAATAATGCGAACAATTGTTGTAGTCTTACTACTATTGATGCCCACCATAAGTGTGGTATTTGCTGAAAATGACATTATTCCTCTCGAAGATGAGATATCTAATCAGAAAATTTTAACTAATTATTCTGAATCTATTCAAAGCGCTTTTCTTAGAGTGGGAGATATTAGTCAATATTCTGATTATGAATTGCATAATGCAAATGAATGGTTAGTTGTTACAAATATGCCAATTATTAATCATAAAAATATGATTTCTAAATTAATCTCTACAAAACCAGTAGATATATTAATTGGTTCATTTATATGGGATTTAGAATATTCAACTAATCTTTTACTTGAGTTTCAAGAGTTGTTAGAAATTGGAGAAATAGAGTCATACTCGCCAATGTTGATTAAAAATCATGAAATTAGATATATTCCTAATGATCCAGATTTCTCAGAACAATGGCACCTACAAAATACCGGTCAAACCAATGGAGGTTTGACTGGAGAAGACATCAATGTAACTGGAGTATGGAATAGTTATAATGGATCAGGCGTCGTTATTAGCGTAGTTGACGATGGACTTGACCACGAACATCCAGATATTGAAGATCATTATTCGTCAGCATATTCATACGACTGGTGTAATGATGATTCGGATCCAACTCCTCAGCCTAATAATGGCCATGGAACTTCTGCCGGAGGCGTTGCTGCAGCAGTTGGAGATAACGGAATAGATGTTACTGGTGCTGGATATGGGGCAACATTGGCTGGATCTACTCTTATTGCTTGTGGAACTAGTGATCAAATGGAAGCCGATGCTTTAATTTTTCAAATGGAAAATATCGACATATATACAAATTCTTGGGGCCCAACCGATGATGGCCAAACATTAGAATCACCTGGTCCGATAACTTTGGCTGCATTTGAAAATGCTGCATATAATGGTAGATCAGGATTAGGGAATATATACACATGGGCTGCGGGAAATGGACTAGAAAGTGACGATAATGCAAATTATGATGGATATGCAAATAGTAGATTTACAATCGCGGTTACCGCAATAACTCATACAGGGGAGCAGTCTTACTATGCAGAACCGGGTGCTAATATTCTTTTGGCCGCTCATTCGAATGGAGACGGAGAGGGAATTACTACAACTGATATTGAAGGGAGTGGCGGATACGATAATGGAGATGTTACCAATGACTTTGGAGGGACTTCAAGTGCTACTCCTTTAGTTGCTGGAGTAATTGCATTAATTTTAGAAGCTAATGAAAATCTTACATGGAGAGATATTCAGCACATCTTAGTTCAAAGTTCAAGAGTAAATGATGCAAGTGACGATTCTTGGGAAACAAATGGCGCTGGACATAATGTTTCTCATAAATATGGATTTGGAGTTGTAGATGCTGGGGCCGCTGTTTCTCTAGCAGAAAATTGGACTAATGTTGATGCTGAAACTAATTTTAGTTTTGGAACTAATAATCCATTCACAGAAATTCCTGACAATAATGATAATTGGACTGAGTTTTCAATGAATGTGACTACAGATATCAAAATTGAAAGTGTCGACATAATTACTGACATAACTCATACCTCAAGAGGCGATTTAGACATTGTTTTGGTGGCGCCATCAGGGAAAGAATCATGGTTAGCAGAAACAAGAGGAGATAATGGAAACGGATACTCAAATTGGCTCTTCAATACGGTTCATCATTGGGACGAGGATGCAGTTGGTGAATGGAAATTAAAATTGAGAGATACTGTTAATTCAGATACCGGGACGCTAAATTCTTGGGAAATTATCATTCATGGAGTAGGTAATTTCACAGATACAGATGGAGACGGAATTAGTGACTTTACTGATACTGATGACGATGGAGATGGATGGTCAGATTTGGATGAATCTGCATGCAGCACTGATTCTTTAGATTCCAATTCCACTCCTACAGATACGGATAATGATAATATTTGTAACTTGATTGATACTGATGACGATGGAGATGGATGGTCAGATTTGGATGAATCTGCATGCAGCACTGATTCAGATGATAACTCATCAATACCACAAGATTTTGATTCCGATACAATATGTGATTACTTAGATGACGATGATGATGGAGATGGCTTAACAGATAGTAATGAAACTGATATCTATGGTACTGACCCATATGATCCAGATATGGATGACGATGGATTGACAGATTATGAAGAAGTAATAATTTATGGTACAAAGGCAGATCAAGCAGATTCAGATAATGATGGATTGACAGATTATGAAGAGGTTATGACGCATAACACTGACCCATTATCTTCTGATACCGACGGGGATGGATTATTAGATAATGAAGAACTAACTATTTGGGAAAGCAATCCGAACGTATTTGATGAAGATTCAGATAATGATTCGTTTTATCATTTCCAAGATTGTAATGATTTAGATGCGAACGTAAATCCAAATGTTATTGAATTGTTAAACAGCATTGATGATGATTGCGATAATTTAACTGATGAGGGATTCAATCTAACTGATCAAGACAATGATGGATTAATAGACTGGGAAGAATATTATATTCATGGAACTAATTTCACCAATTACGATACTGATGGTGATGGATTAAATGATTCTAAGGAAATTTTAGTAACATTTACTAATCCATTAGTATTTGATCTAGATGAAGATGAAGATGGGTGGTATTGGTTCGAAGATTGTGATGACAATATGTCAAATAGATACCCTGGAATGATTGAATTATTAGATGACATAGATAATAATTGTAATAATTTGATAGATGAACTATTCTGGAACCTAGATTCTGATTCCGATGGATTGACAGATTATGATGAATATCATAATTACTCAACTGACCCAATGAATGGAGATTCTGATGGAGATGGATTGCCAGATGGTTTAGAAATTGATTCTTTTGGCTCTGATCCTAATCAAATAAACCTAGATTCTGACTCTGATGGGTGGTATGAATTCCAAGACTGTGATGATGAAGATTTTGAACGGGCCCCAGATAAACCAGAAAAATTAGATAATAAGGATAATGACTGTGATGGGGATATAGATGAAGATTATTTAATCTTAGATTCAGACATGGATGGGCTTTCAGATTTTGAAGAATATCATAATTACTCTACGAATCCTTACATTAATGATTCGGATGAAGATGGAATGTTAGATGGATATGAAATTTCAGTTAAATTTTCAAATCCATCAAAATATGATTATGATAAAGACATGGATGGATTTTATGAATTTGAGGATTGTAATGATTTAATGTTTACAATCAATTCTGGAGTTATTGAGATTTGGAATGGATTTGATGATAATTGTAATGAAGAAATAGATGAAGAAGTAATAAGAAGAGATTCGATACAGACTATTCCAATATTAGAAAATAATTACTTTTGGGATTCTGGAAATAAATCGCTAATAATAAATTTAGAAGGAGTGCCAAATACAATAGAACGTACAATATCCTGGAGATTTGAAGGTTTTTCCATAAATGAAAATACTTCCTTAGATGGTTTAAGATTATTTATTCCACCTTTAGACTGTAACGATAATTACAGAACTGATTTAGCAACCCACCTTTGCACTGAAGGTAACAGGGCACAGAATATTACAATAACAATAGTCGATTTAGGAATAACTACAGAATTAAATTATACAATAGATACAAATGTTTGGATTAGAAATTCCATTCAAAATAATGATGCTGCATCATTTATAAGTAGTACATTTGGAATTATTTCAATAATTACATTATTAATATTAATTTCATTTATTGGAACATTTATTGGAATTAAGATAGACAGAAATAAAAATTTAAAGGATGCTTACGAAGCTTTTGAAGTTACAGGAACTGTAAATGGAGGGGGCCAAAATTTCACTTTACCTTCTGCGCCTGAAATTCCAGAATTAATGAATTATAAGAAGAATTGAAGTTTTAATCTGCTTCTTCTTCTTCCTCAGACGGTTTATGATTAAATCCCCATTCAGCATCAGGTGATCCTCCAGACCATCCTCCAACTACAGATATATCCTCAACATCATCATCTTCACGCCATGGAGGATCTCCATCAGAACCGCTAATAATCAAACAACCTTCATCATCTAATCTTTGCATAAGGGTTTTGATTCCTCTTTTCATAGGCAATAAATGACCAATTGGAGTACCAGAGGTCACAAAGGGATAGGTGGCAGTACATATCAAAAGCCCTTGATTTGGAGAAATTATATCATGACTAATCCCTGGTTCGCGTGGATCTGTAACCGTTGCAACTATTTCGCCTTTCTTTACATAACTTCCAGCTGGTGCTAAAACATCTAACAATCCACCTTGATTTGACCTTAGCCATTCTGAACCTGAAGCAAGAATTCTAAATCTTGGCCTACTAGGATATCCTGGAATCATCCTAAGATTCCTTAGGACGTTGAGAATTCCATACATTGCAACTTGTACTGCCTCTGGATCGGCCTCATCTGCCCCTCCTCCTTCGTATGTAATACAAGCAATATCTGATTCATTGGCGGTTCTTCTTAGTGAGCCTCGTGGCCCTTTTGTATCCAGAATTGTTTCAATTCCGAAAGCACGAGCAGTGGCATTGCTAGATGAATGGGCTAGATTAACACGTATCTGGGGCATATTGGTCCTTCCTTTTGCAGCTGAGTGAAGATCGACAATATAATCACTTCCAGAAATAATATTCGACCAAATTCTACTTGCTACTCGTGAAGTAGTATTACTTTCAAAATTACCAGGAAAATGCCTATTTAGATCTCTCCCATCGGGAAAGTCTCTTTTTTGGCGAAAATATCCGGGTAAATTGATTACTGAAACTATTCTAATTGTTCCAGATAATGATGAAGGGTCTATGGCGTGATCTTCTCCAATAAAATTTGGCCCACTAAGATAAGTCAACGCAAGAGGGCCTACTAGTTCATCGCCATGAACTGCCCCTAAAAGAGTCACAACTGGACCTGGCCTTACTCCATGAACAACTGTAATATTTATGGGCCAAGATTCACCAATTTCTATATCTAATAAATTAAAATGAAGGTTTCTTATAGTCCCTGGCTTGATTCTTTTTCTCAAGAAGTTATGATTACTCGCGCCCCCTTCTCTCGTCCACTTAGTAGAAATTTTAGTTGATTCTTCCAAACCTTTCTCTATCTCCAATCTCCTACTCTTCGGTATTTGATTTGAGACTTTGAGTGGTCCAAACCGTCTTTTCTTTAATCTCGGGACAATTTTTTCGATACCTTCACTAGGGGTTACAGAATTAGATAAAACATCATCATCGGAGGCAGTCAACGCCTTCCGCAAGGCGACTGAATTAATAGGATATACTTTCAATTTAGGGAATAATTCAATTGGAAAGTCTTGTTCTAATGGGCCATGGGTAACAAAAATATTCTGTCAGTACAAGAAGAATATGCTTCAAATAGCATATGCTTTGGATGCGGACCTGCAAATGAAAAAGGATTGAGAATTAAATCATTCAGAAATGATGAAGGATTAGAAATGGAATTTGAAACTTCTGAAGAACATCAGGCATTCCCAGGAATTATTAATGGAGGGATAATTGGAACACTGCTAGATTGTCATGGAAATTGGGTAGCTGCAATAGCCCTTATGGATAAATCAGGAGGTAAATTTCCTCCTTGTACAGTTACAGCATCTTATAGCATTAAATTAAAAAGACCCACTCCATTAAATTCAAAACTTTTAATTCAAGGAAGGGTAGTAGAAATTGATACTAAATCAGTTAAAGTTGAATTAATCCTGAAAGCTGATGAAAAAGTCTGTGCAACAGGGGAAGGGCTTTTTGTAGCAATAGATGAAGGGCATCCGGCATATCATAGATGGCATTAGCGAATATATTGCTATATAATTAATAATTTGATAGTAGATATCCTTTAGAACATCCGAATAATAGGGAGATTGTGGAAGACCCTTCGGTTAGTCTAGATAAGTTTGGCCTTGATGCTGAACTCATATTGGCTTTAGATAAGGAATGGGGTATAAAAAAATTATTTCCCCCTCAAGCGGAAGCTTTGCCATATTCACTTAAAGGAGACAATGTGATGTTAACAATTCCAACTGCAAGCGGTAAATCATTAATTGCTCACCTGACCATAGTCCACAGATTAACAAATGATTTAAAAGGTCAAAAAGCAGTATATGTAGTTCCATTGAAGGCACTAGCACAAGAAAAAATGAATGAATTGCGAGAAATTACAGCCCATACTGATTTGAAAGTAGGATTGGCAATTGGAGATAGAGAGAGTGAGAGGTCATCAATTGAAAATTCTGATATAATGGTCTGTACGAGTGAAAAATTAGATTCTTTAATTCGTACAAGGTCTGGAATTATGGATAAAATTGGGATTGTAATTACAGATGAATTTCACTTAATAAATGATCCAGGAAGAGGGCCGACATTGGAAATAGTACTATCTAGAATTAGGCATAGAAAACCTGATGTTCAAATTATAGCATTATCTGCAACTGTTGGTAACTCAGAAGAATTAGCTAATTGGTTGGATGCAAAATTAATAAAATCTACTTGGCGACCAGTATCATTAGAATATGGAATATTAAATGGGCTTGAAGTTAGTATTCATAGGATAGACAGTAGGAAAAAAGAAGAAAATCCAAAAAATAGATTAATTGAAGGAAGAGTCACTCAAAAATTGTCAGCAGTCCTTGAAGATACTGTAAAATCAAATGGCCAATTATTGATTTTTGTTGCCTCACGAGCCTCTGCTCAAAAGGAAGCTAGAGATTTAGCTAAGTATGTTATGAAAAAGTCTGAGATTGAAGAGTCGGTATTTACTAATGAAAATATTAAATTATGGAAGTTATTATCTGAGAAATTATCTGAAAATGATAATCAAACTGCGTTAGGTAAAAAATTAATTTCATCAATAAAGGGAGGAGTGGGTTTTCATCATGCTGGTTTGAGTAACGGACATAGGAAAAAAGTAGAAGGGGCATTTAGAAATGGAGAAATTAACTGTTTAGTTGCCACACCAACCCTTGCACAGGGAGTTAATTTACCTGCAAGAAGAGTAGTTATTCGTGATCATAAGAGATGGAATACAATAGCTGGAACCAATATGCCAATTTCTGTAATGGAAATAAGACAAATGATGGGAAGGGCTGGCAGACCAAAATATGATGATAGAGGAGAATCTTGGATTTTAGCTAAGAATTCTAATGAAGTAGAAGTATTAGTAAATCGGTATATAAATAGTGAATCTGAAAATGTAGTATCAAAATTAGCAAATCCAAACTCATTGAAAGCAGAAGAAGATCCGGCATTGTTGACTCATTTATTATCAATGATATCTACGGGAGGATTAGAAGATAGAGATGCATTAAGTAGATTTTTTTCAATGACATTTTTATCTACACACATGAATTCTGATAATCTAGCATCAAGAATTGATGAATCAATTGATTGGCTCGTCAATAATGGGATGATAACAAGGGAAGGGGATTCCAATATCGTTAAACAAAGGATGCTGAAATATGAAGTAATAAAGAAAGAAGATGATTGGCCTGATGATGTCCCCTCATGGGTAAATTCAGCATCTAATGTATTGAATATTGATATTTCAAAAATAAATAAAGAAGATAATAAAATAAAGAAGCCAAGGAAGGGGCCTGCTATCTTTGGCTTTACTAAAGCAAGTGAAATTATAGAACAAGAGGAAGTCTTGCCGGAATCTTTTACAATGACATATAGGGCAACAAATCTTGGAATGAGAATCTCAAGATTATATCTAAATCCCTTATCTGGTAGAATAATTAGAGATGGTTTAGAGAGAGCGATGTCTACATTAATTGGCGATAATGATTATTATCAAATTTCACCATTAGGCCTAATTCATCTAGTTTGTTGTACTCCAGATTTTTTACCTATTTGGCCCAAAACTGGCGATATTGAAATCATACAGTCTTCAATATTTAATCACTCTAGAGAAATATTAATTGATACTAAAGAGTTAGATGAAAGTGGGTTAATGAAGGGGGCATTAGTAATAGAGTCTTGGATAAATGAATTAAAGTATGAAGATTTTGAAAAAAAATGGAGCGTTCAAGCAGGAGATTTGAGAAGTAGAGTAGAACTATCTGAATGGCTTCTCTATGCGATGGAAAGAATACTCATAGAAGATGAAGAATTACGTAATAGAAATAGGGAATCGCATAAAGTATTAGTTAATGCAATAAATGAAGTCCACAAAAGAGTAAAATATGGTTGTAAAAATGATTTATTAGGACTTGTGTCAATACAGGGAATAGGCAGAATTAGAGCAAGAGAAATGAGTGATAAGTTAGGATTTAGTAATGCTAGGGATGTTGTTATGATGACTGAAAATGACAGATATAAGCTTTCTGATCTACGCGGATGGAGTAAAAAACTTGTTGATAATATGATTGTTGCGGCCAATAAATTAGTAAAAAACAATGATTAACAATGCGTGTATCGGCTTACATATGGACATAGTACATCCAGTACCATGGTTTCCAGCTTGGGGCATTGTTTTTTCCAAACCAATTGATGATTTAGATGAAATAATTGAGTTGTTTAATAAACATAGATATAATCAAAGATGGCTTCTTTTGAGAAGTGAAGCTGCAGCAAGTGAAGTTCATCTTTGGACTACATGGCATTCATTGAGAAGGAAAGAAAATTCAAATAAGATGGCTGCCAGAACTCCTGACGTTGAGTTTTTAAGATTAATATCAGGTACGCATCAAATAAAAACAGGATTTCAAAGATCAGGTTTGAGAGTGGGGGAAGAAAAGGCGTGGATTCTATATTTACCAAAATATGGCGATACAGATGTATTCGGTAATATAGATTTGGACAGAGAATCATATTTGGAAAATGATGAAGCCGCTAGAATATTAATAGAATTAATTGGAAGTAGAATGATGCCAATAAGGCCGATACCCCGAATAAAGGGATTAGAGAATATAGGAGTGATGAGCATTAATATGAAAACATCCTTATCTGAAATTGAGAATATATTTCTTACACAAATGGCACTATCAGATTTATGAAATAGATAATAACAAAGCGTCAAACTGATATGCATTAACCCTGAGCGGTAAGAGATAATATGTCTAAGTTCTATGGCTTTAGGTTCTGCACAAACTGTGAGATTGCATGCACACCGAGTAATTTTGTTGATTATGAGAAGAAAAGATACTGCACGGCATGTTGGATTCAAAATCAAAATCCCGAACATCCCGAATTAAAACAAATAAGAGAAAAAGTAGTAAATGATGCAGAGCAATGGAAGTGCATAAAATGGAGTAGAGAAGAAGGACCTCTTCCTAATGGGCCCATATCACATAAAAATTGAGGCGATATGATGAGTGTGAGATTTGTCCCCGAAGATCTAGATGCATCTAAATGGAGTAATTTAGAGCCATATTACAATAAATTAAGAGATAGAGATTTAAACTGTTCAAAATGTATTGAGAAGTTAATAAAAGATGAATCGGAACTAAGTGAATTTGTTTCTGAGAAACGTGCTAAAACATATATCAATATGACATGTCATACTGATGACGAACATGCACAAAATTCATGGAAAGAATTTGTGGAAAATATTCAACCAAAGCTGTCAGAGTATAATGATTTATTGAATAAAAGGATAGTAAATCATAAATCTGTAAGTGAATTACCAGAAAAATATGATCTAATGATAGAGGCAATAAAATCCGATATTGGAATATTTAGAGAAGAAAATATTCCACTTCAAACGCGTTTATCAATTTTAGGTACAAAATATAATGAAATAAGAGGTAAACAAACTGTACATTATGATGGAGAAGAAAGGACGTTTCCAATGATGGCTATCTATCAAGAAAATGTAGACAGAGGGGTTAGAGAATCAGCATGGAAAACATGTACAAATAGGATACTAGAGGATACAGAAGAGATTTCGGAAATATTTGATGAAATGATAAAATTAAGGCATCAAATATCTACAAATTCAGGATTCGATGGGTATCAAGAATATATGTTTGCTGCAATGCATAGATTTGACTATACAATAGCTGATTGCATGGAATTTCATGATTCCATAGAATCTTCATGTATGCCACTAAAAAATCAATTTAATGAAGAAAGAAAGAATATCTTAAAATTAGATAAATTTAGGCCATGGGACTCTTCTGTTGATTTATACGGTAACAAGCCATTAAGGCCGTTTGATGATGTAACTGAATTAATAGAAGGTTGTTCAAAATTATTTCATTCTATGTCTAAAGAATTGGGTGATTATTTTGATTTATTAGATGAAAATAACTGTTTAGATCTAGAGAGTAGGATCGGAAAGGCCCCAGGAGGATATCAATATTATCTACAGAAAAGTAGAATGCCATTTATTTTCATGAATGCTGCTGGAACTCAAAGGAATTTAGAGACTATGATTCATGAAGCCGGCCATGCATTTCATTCATTTTATTCTGGGCATCTTGATTTAATTCATGAAAGAGATTCTCCGATTGAGTTTGCTGAAGTTGCTTCTATGTCAATGGAGCTTCTATCCCATTCAAAATGGGAGCAATTCTATAACAAAGATGATGCCATTAGAGCAAAAAAGAAGCATTTGGAAGGAATCATAGAATTCATGCCGTGGATGGCGACTATAGATTCATTTCAACACTGGATATATCAAAATCCTAACCATACTAGAGAAGAAAGAAGAAATAAATGGTTAGAAATAACAAATAAATTTGGATCAAAGTATGACTATAGTGGCATTAGTGAAGATGGAGATAATATGGAAAGTATACTTGAAACATCATGGCAATTACAAGGACATCTATTTGGGGCTCCATTTTATTATGTAGAATATGGGATTGCCCAATTAGGAGCTTTGCAATTATGGAATTACCATAAAGAAGATCCCCTAAAAGCCCTAGATCTATATAAAAACGGTTTATCTCTAGGATACACAAAGGGACTGAGAGAATTATTCACTGCTACTGGCTTAGAAATGTCGTTCAAAGAGGATCATGTGACTAATCTAATAAATGATGTTCATAAGTCAATTCTAGATATTGAAATTTAATCCTGCAACCCTTCTGCTGTCACTGTAAAAACTGCTTCTCCTTCTGGAAGATTAGGGCTATCTACCAATCTTGCAATACGGCGACCGCCTTTAGATTTTCTAAGATATAGTCGGAATGTACTAGCATGCCCTACAATATGGCCTCCAATTGCCTTTGTAGGATCTCCCCACATTGCATCGGGCTTTGACATAACTTGATTTGTGACTAAAATTATAGAATTTTGGATATCTGATAGTTGTTTTAAATCTTTCATATGCCTATTCAATTTCTGTTGCCTTGTGGCCAACATTCCCCTTCCAATATATTCCGACCTAAAATGACTAGTTAAAGAGTCAACTATAACTAATTTAACATCTATATTTTTAGACATTCTCTTTATCTCATCAACTAACAATATCTGATGGGCCGAATTATATGCTCTTGCGACATGTATTCTCTCCAAAGCATCTGCTGGATCTATTCCTATTGCAATTGCCATTTGAGTAATTCTTTCTGGCCTAAATGTATCTTCTGTATCTATATAAAATACTTCACCATCTAATCCTCCATCCTCTATTGGCCTTATTGTATTTACAGCTAATTGGTGCCCAATTTGAGTTTTTCCACTTCCAAATTCTCCGTAAACTTCAATTATAGCTTGCGTCTCAAAACCTCCTCCTAATAACTCATCTAGTGATGATGTTCCTGATGATAATTTTTGTACTTTTTTCCTTTTTTCTAATAATGCATTTCCACTGATAAATCCCCCAATATTGGCCATTCTCTTTGCTCCGGCTATTATTTTTGCAGATACGGCCTCTCCTAGTTCGGCTTGTTCAGCTAATTCTGAAGGACTCATTACTGCTATGGCTAGTAATTCTTCAAATCCGGCCTCTCTTAATTTCTCAGCTGTTGCAGGACCTACGCCAGGTAAGTCTTCAACGGTCAATTCAGGCTCATCGATATCAATTACTATTTCTTCTTCACTTATTTTTTCACTTGCTGTTTTTTTACTCATTATCTCACCCTTTACGCTTACTACTCGCGTGATGTAAGTATATTAACGAATTAATCACCCATGAATATTTTGTGAAAGTGCTTTACATCACTTATTGTACGCAGTACAGCGTTTATTCACTTTCATTTTAGATTTAAAAATGGTATCGGATAGTGGATTTGAACCACTGGTCTCCGGGTTATGAGCCCGACGAGATAACCTGACTACTCCAACCCGATGACCTACGTGGGATGCATAGGTTATTTGAACACAATGGAATGACGTAAACTGACTCGAATCAGGATAACAGTCTTGTGTAAATCTATGTTGGACGAAATGATATACATGGGCAGAGGGCTACTTATCATAAATGCTGAAATGGTTATTGAAGGGAATATTTCTTTTGGTGACCTAAGAATAAAGAATGGATTAATTCATACTGTTGCAATTGGCGGAGGATTATTCATAAATGATGATGAGGATTTAATTGATGCCGAGGGATTGTATCTTTTACCTGGAGTAATTGATCCTCAGGTTCATTTTAGAGAACCTGGGCAGCCTGAAAGGGAAAATATTGCTACTGGCAGCAGAGCAGCAGCTTCTGGAGGAGTAACTAGTTTTCTTGATATGCCGAATAATAATCCTTCTGCAGTATCATTAAAATCCATTAATGATAAGATTAATTCTGCTAGTAATTCTGCAATCACAAATTATGGTTTTTTTATCGGTGCGACTCCTAACAATTTAACTGAATTACAAAAGGCAGTTGGTACATTTGAAAACCCAAAAAATATAGATGGAATTTGCGGCACTAAAATATTTATGGGAAGCAGTACAGGAGATTTGCTAGTAAATGAACAAGATGCGTTAGAGAAAATTTTCGCCGGAACTGGGGGCGTAATTGCAGTTCATGCTGAGGATGAAGATAGATTAAATATTAGAAAACCTAAATTTAATCATAGAACGGACGTTGCTGCTCATGCAGAATGGAGAGATAGTGAAACTGCATTGATTGCAACGAAGAGGGCTGCACAACTTTCCAATAATCATTCCCATAAACTACACATTTTACATCTTACAAGTGGTATCGAAGCAGATTGGTTGGCAAATAATAAACGGGAATTAATTACAACAGAAGTGTGCCCTCAACACCTTACTTTTGATGAAAATGATGTACTGAAAAGAGGTACTAGATTAATCATGAATCCCCCGATAAGATATGAAGAGGATAGAGATAAATTATGGCGTAGATTAAAGGATGGGACAATTGATTGTATCGCGACCGACCATGCCCCTCATACTTTAGAAAATAAATTATTAGGCTTCCCTAAGGCACATGCAGGAATGCCGGGCGTTGAAACTTCATTGCCAATAATGCTGACTCACGCATCAGAAGGTAAGTGTTCAATTCCTGATGTAGTTCGTTGGATGTCTGAAGGCCCTGCGAAGGTCTATGATATACAAAATAAAGGATATATTGAAGAAGGTAAAGATGCAGATTTGGTTTTAATAAATATGGAAGAACAAAAAACGATAGAAGATAGAGATGTATGGAGTAGGGTTGGATGGACACCTTATGCAGGCATGAGTATGACTGGATGGCCAGTTTTCACGATAGTTGAGGGAGTAATTGTTCACACGAGGGATCTTAATGATGAATTACGTGGAAAATCAATAGTGAATCCTGGGTCTGTTGGTAAACCTTTAAAATTCGGCACTAATTAATCGATTTATGAAGAACTATCAGAAATAGACACATCTGTCTCATCGTAGTAACTTACACTTTGGAATCCGGGGATTTCAATCTCTTTTATCATCACTAAATCAATTGTCCTATGTACACTAGCACCTGCAGTTGAAAATGAATAAATATAGTCCCCCATAAAGATTGATCGACGGATACTTGTTGAATCACTCCACCAATCTAGTGATTGATCATTGTAAAAACCTGAATGATTTAAATCTCCATGTAAACTTAATGATTTATTATCAGAATCTACATTAATTAGTTGTAAACTAGAAATAAATTCATAACCTGAATATTGATAATCCTTACCGTCAATAGTTATTTGATCGGTAACATATCTATGTGTTGATAGTGGCACGGCCAGTAATTCCTCTTTCCCCCAGTAATTAAATGCTTTATGCTCAAATGTAGCTTCTGACCAGGACCAGGACCATCCACAAGAAATAATTTGTTCGCAATTCTTGTCAGCGTATGCTGGAGTTAATTGTAAAGAATCGGAAAGATTTGGATTTGTAGGGTCGCTGATGTCAAATAATGATATTTGAGTTAGACTCCAATCAAGACCCAAGCCATCTGGGCCGGGAGCAATACCAATTGTCAATAATAGATTATCATCAATCGGATGTATATATGTTGAAACGCCTGGGACTTCTAATTCACCTAGAATAGTGGGATTGGATGGTTCAGATAGATCTATGACCCATAAGGGATCTATATTTTGAAAGGTAACTAAATATGCTCTTTCTCCTATGAATCTAGCACTCCAAATTGTTTCACCAGGGGCAATATTTCCAAGATATCCTATTAAATCTAAGTTTCCATCACCATTATCTTCTAAAATTGATACTTGATTAGTTGGTCCTGTTGGATCATTTTGTTCATTATCATCAAACGCATCCATAATCCACCATAGACCCCAATTATTAGATGTAGATGCAACTCTAATCAAACCTTGATATTCAGAAATAGAGAACTGATCTTGTACCGTCCCATTAACTCTGCCTGAAGATAAATATTGAGTTTCTGTAGAATCGCTGATATCATAAACATGTATATTTGTGGCTTCCTCCCAATTAGAATTTCTCCAAAACCACCACCAATCATTGGATGGTTCGGCTATTATTAATTTATCTTTTGAAGCATAAATATGAGATGAAGAAGATGTGATATGATCAACTTCGACCTCAATATCATCTTGGAATAAGTCTAATGTCATTATTGTTGTAAATCCTCTGCCTGCACTATCTTCACTTGCAGAAAATTCTGAACAATTTTCCGAACTTATCGGTAATTGATTAAATATTATTGGTTGGTCCATTTTTACCTCATAAACATGGGGAGAAAAATCGTCAAGAGTTAATGCCTCTATAATTTTAGTATTATTTTCAATAACATCTTTAACACTTGAATTCCATAATTCCATTCGGACATCATAATTGCCTTCTTCCCAATATTCTATTGGAAGGTTTACGTAACTTTGTAAATCTTTAATATATGTCCAAAAATGTGTTATTGAACGAACTGTTCCATCGACTAAACGTGCTGTTTGATAATTACCCTCAACATATACTTCTTTCACTACTTCCGGTGATGATGCATTACTTACATTCAATATAGTATATTTTACTAAATTTATAGAATGAATTGAATTTTGGCTTCCTAATTTATGATTAGATGATTCCGCTGAGTTAACACTTGAAGCAATTACAAGTTTATCTCCTTCGAGCATCATTTGAATTGGGTTGCCCTCAATACTAGTATTGGATTCCAAATATAATTCACCAAATTCAGGAATTCCCATTATTAGAAGTAAATTGCCATTTAACATAAATATATTGAATCCATTTGTCTTGATGAAATCTGCTTCATCGACATCTGACTCTTGATTATTTGTACCTGAAAATTCTCCTTCCCTATCATTTATTGGAGTTTTTGATACTGCATCGGATGCAATCTCCGCGAAACCGTCTTCAAGCATCATAACATCATCCCCATTAGTGAAGCTTCGAAGTATATTAGTTGACCAATGCCAATAACTCTCTTGATCAAGAGACACTATCATTTCATCATATGCCGCAGTTTTCAAGTCTTCCAATAATTCGTTACATTGGTCATAATTTTGAAGATTAGGATTCGTACGTATCCTTTCTGGTAATTCTAACTTAGGATAGTCGCCACCTAATGCATTAATTGTATTATCAATTTCTTCTGCTATATCAGAAACGTCTTCTATCAAACCAATACAACCGGATGAAAGAAACATCAAAAGTGTCATAAAAACAGCATTATTTTTAGGTGCCATATAATACTCCAAAACGTAATTACATATCAATAAACTGGTATAATGATTGGACAAGCGGGAAAAGCAATTGATTTACATTACTCGGATATTTTAATTTCCTTGGAAATAGTTAGTAATTCATTTCCTTTATTCGAATTTTGCCATCGTGGACGCTTAGATTCTTTAACTAGCGAAACTAAATTATTTTTCCTTAATTCTAACATGTGATGACTGAGTAATTGACGAGAAATAGAGAGTTTGGATCTTATTTCCGGCCCGGATATACCCATATTTCCAGAGTCCCCTAACACTTCCAATATGGCTAGTCTCGTCCCAATTATAGGATTTTGAATCTGTTTTACTTCTTCTTGAGATAAGCTGCTGATGGCATACCTCCTAAGCTTTCCATCTCTCCAAGATATAATTTGCCCATTGGATTCAAGCAAATGTAAATGATATGCTGAAACGCCATTCGCCAAACCTAATCCATCTCTTAATGCTGAGAAGTTAATTCCAGCATTGGCTTCAAGATATCCCAATATTCTTCCCCTATTGAGAATATCATCTTCTGAATTATTTCTTTTTGAAATAATAGGGATAAGTAATGAGACTAACATTAAAACTTTAAAAAATTCGAATGATGTACCTGCTAGTAATAATGTAAATAATACTCCAATACCAGTAAATATTAAATTATTTGATTGGTCATCCTTCTGTGAATACTCTATTTTTTCGATAATTTCATCTGAGTCTGCGATCATAGATTCCGGCATAGACTCTGATTGTTGTTCTGGATAATTAATATCCGCATTGAATGGAATCAATATGCCTGAAAGTAATGCAAATACTCCAAAAAAGAAGATTACTCTAATTCCAATAATGCCCCTCATAGCAAATGGTTAAGGCAGTAACATATTATAAAATTGGTTACTTGATTTGACAAATACATATCATCAGTAAAAATTATTTGTTAGATTCTACGTCTAAGATTTTCAATTAACTCATCAGATTTGGATAGATGAGATAGGCACGATTGAATATCTCCATCTTCAAATGACGTATTTGCATCGGATACTTTACGTTCAATCATCAACCTCATTTCGTCGTCCGGTTTAATTCCAAAAGAATCCAATTTTGACCTCAAAATTTCCCATTCTTCTCGTATAAATATAAGTAATTCTTTGGCTTCATTACTTTCGTTTTCAAAATCTCTTAATAATTTTGTCAAATCTTCTAAATTGTCCGATGCTTCTATCCAATTTCCAGAATTTGATTCTGCAATAATATTATGTAGTTTTTCCAACCATTTATTTCTTAATTTTCCGGATGGGAATCTAGACTCAATGATACTTTTTTGCCTTAATGCCTTTTGGACCTTAAGCATTGATTCGGAAGTTAATTTGATTTCCCTAAGTATGCTATCTGCTAAACCTTTTGCAAGTGTAGAATTTCCAGAATTTAATGCATCTTTAGCTTCATTCAATCTATTTTTGGAATTTGTTGCTAAATCAAATCCCTGGTTTTCAATATTTTCTTCTACTTGTTTTATTACTAAAATTGCACTTTCTTCATTTGAACTTATACTACTAATATGATATTCTATTGATTCTGCAATTTCTTTTGCCTTTTTTGGATTTTCATCCATTAAAGCATCTTTTGCAGAATTTAGTATGCCAATAACTCCCTTAATTTGATATCCTTGAAAATCATTTATCATTGATTCAGAACGATCAATTAAATCCGATGCTTCTTGCCAGTATTTTTCAAGTTCAGTAGACTTTTCTTTAGATTTTCGATAGAGTAATTCTGCCTCACGTAATGAACCAGCATCAAATTCTGTATCTCCCTGATTAAATAATTCTCTAGGGATTTTAGGGACTAAGGTTATTAATTCTAATTTCTCTAATCGTGAATATGCATTATTTCTGATTTCTTCAATGTCCTTTGATAATGCGATAAATCTTTGTGCATCCATTAAAGAATCTTCTATTGATTTTAATCCTTCTTCAGGATTATCAAATCCTTCTTCCCTTGCAACCTTTAAAATTGAAGATGCTTGTTGAATATTAATTCCCTTTGCCTTAAATTCAAGTAATTTTAATTCTGCAATATCTAACTCTTTTGAAAACCTCTTTCTCAATAGATGGTCAGAATCTTTTTTCAATAAGTCTGGAATCATGGTCAAAGATGTAGCAGTAATAACTACCGCCCACGGTAAAATATTACTTGTAGATGAAAGAATAGGAGAAGCAATTGCTAATCCTCCAATACTCGTAATACCTCTTAATCTCCTAGTGGCTAAATTAGATCCCAATATGGAGTAAGAAACAAGAAATAAAATTATAATTAATAATAATAATAACAATATTGATAAAAAATTTGGTGAATTATCATAGTTTACTCCAATGAATGCTAGAATACAGGGCCATAAAATATTAGATATTGATGCTACCTTTGCACGTGATTTTGGTCCAAAGTTTATTAAATCTGGTAATATAATTGCTGAAATGAACATAATTATGACGGGCCCAAATCTAAATACTAGATTTTTATCACTGTCCAGATTTATAAATAGCCACCACCCCCCAAATATTACTAGTAATATTGCACTCATGATCGTAAATTTTTCAATTCTCAACTGATGCTCGGCGATTATTTTATCCGGATAGTCGGAGAGCATCATCATTGTCACATCCTAAAGGTATTCAGTCAATATCTATGCGGTTAATTATTTGAAAACTAGTTATTTTTATTAAAAATATTCGTATTTCGAAATATCAAGAAAAAGAATAAACAAGAGATTATAATTAATGCAAGATATGAGATTGTGGAGTTATTTTCATTTGATTGGATGGAGTATTCAAGAATAAAATTACCATTTTCGCCTGCAGAATTACTGTCCCACTCTATACTAATATTTACTTTTGATGTATTTGGCATTTCAATTTCAAATTCCATAATAGCAATAGTTGAGGTATCGGAATCTGCACCTGGATAATGTACAAACCTACTACAAGTGTCTTCAATACATGCCCTAGCATATGCATCATCGTAGAAGTTATTTTTCATTTCTAAAACAAATAAGGCTTTACCAGTTTGTAATGAGTCTTCAGATATGGAATAAGAAATAACTTCTAAATCTACTCCTCTATTAGGAAAAATAATCAAGGGGTAATTTTCTATTTTCTGATTACCTTTAGAATCAGTAGCCGTTATTGATACCACGTGAGATCCTATTTCAAGTTCAGGTAAAATAAATTTTTCAATTTCGCCTGACCAATTTGAAGTTTCGAGATAAATTTCTTCGTCAATTAATATTTGCCAAGTGGTATTTTCTATAGAATCAAGATCATCGTAAGAATTGGAGAAAATTAATTTTAATTGATTACCCATTCTAGCAGGATTATCTAATCTTACTAATGTATCATTTGCCATAATATCCATAAGGATTGTTGGGGGATTTCCATCTTTTATTATTAATTTCCATTCATTTATTATGAAATTACCCGCTTCATCCGTTATTATAAGTGCCATATCGATATGCCGGGGTTGTTTTGGAAGATGACGTTCTGAAATATTTAAATGGAGCCCATTTATATTATTTCCTTGAGCTACATAGAATTCAAAAATTCCTTCATTGACGTGATATTGCCTCCATTCATCTGACATATTACTATATAATTCGATAGATACTGGTGAACTACTGTCATCAATTGCAGAAATATTTAGTTTTACTTTCGAACCTGATATTACTGAGAATACACTATTCTCAATATTTAATTCATTAACTACGCCATCAATATTGTAAGAAACATCTCCTGACCATTCGGGAGCAATGCTATCAATAATTATATCTTCAGACCATGATGAAGAAAAATTATGAGAATCTGTGCACTTCAATAATATATTTGCTTGCTCAGAATGTGTAAATCCATGTTCAATTGGATTAAATTCAAACCAAGGATTGTTGAATGTCTGAATTAATACCTCATTTTTGATGATGCTCCACTCCATTTGGGGATTTTCAAGAAACCCATCATTACAAATTCCAGTATAAATATATGATTTATTCATAGAAACTAATGAGGATGTTTGGGGGGACCTGTGAGCTGAAGTAACGGGAGGTAAATTCTCAGCGACGGATATTATGATATTGGATGCAACTGGGGCAAGCGACCTGTTGACAGTAAAGTTATTTGGACTCCCAGATATTAAATCTGACATTGCACTATATCTAAATTCCCAATCTTTTGGTAATGAAACATGCAATGGAATTTGTTCGTTTATGGAACCAATTCTAGGTATGTGTAGAATTCTGGTAACTCTGTTATCAGTAAATCCAATAATATCAGCAGATTCAACCCAACCCCAAGAACCATTGGTAGAATTAACATCACCAACTTCTGGAGCAGATATAATAATTTGATTACCTAATTGAGAAAAAAATGGTATATAATCAAAAATACAACATCCTCCAAGTTCAGCATTCGTCCATGCCCTAGAAGAATTAATTAATTCCTTAAAATCCATTATCTCTGAATTATTTAAAATATTATCATTATTACCAAGATAAATATCAATTTGCTTTCTTAATCCAAATGATTGATTAGGCAAAAGATCTGATCCATATGATTCTAAAATAGTTATTTCAGAATACCAAGTAGCATTTATTTGGGAATTTGGAGAAATTGGGCCAGATATATTAAGATAAGATTGGCCTTGAAATGAATAATTATTCGTATCTTGAGTAAAATAATTATTTAATTTATTTTTTACCATATCCTCGGAATAATCATTATTAAAAATAGGTGTTGATGCTGAAAATAAAAATATAATAGAGGCTAAAACAGCATAAATACGAGTATTTAACATAATAAGACCTATGAATATGAATTATAAATTATAGTAGACCCATCGAAGTCTAAAATTAAAGGAATTATCTTATTAGATGGTAATGCAACCTCCATGATGTCTCTAAATTCACTATTGCCGTGCACCATAAAGAATCCTCCTCCTCCTGCACCTAGGAGTTTTGCACCTGACGCCCCAAGTTCAATTATTTTTGAATATAGTAAATCTAATTCATCATTACTTACACTTGAAGATATTCCACGTTTTTGATTCCATGCCTCCGAAAGAAGCATGCCCAAGGATTTTAAATCACCAATTTCTAACATCTTCATTGATTTATTGGCTTGTGAACGTATTTTTCTCAATCTATCAATTTTATCATCATAATTAGTTGGAGATTCTCCAAGTATCTTACTTGCACTCCTAGATATTCCAGTAAATACTAGCGTAAATTCATCTTGGATCCTATCTATTATTTCCTCGGAGACATCTAAAGGAGATACGACATTTCCCTTAGAAGAAAAGGAAATTGAATTAATACCTCCATATGCTGCTGCATATTGATCTTGTCTACCTATTGGTTGTTTTAGTATATCTAACTCTATGATGCATGCCTCTTCAGCCAATTTTTTTGCTGATACATTGTGCCCGGCGAAAGTATGAAGGGCATTCAATAAACCAACTGTTACAGATGATGAAGATCCAAGTCCAGTTCCTTTTGAAGGTATATCTGCAATAGTAGTTATTTCCACCCCAGATATTATTCCTGTAATTCGCATTGCTTCACGGACTAGATCATGCTCTAAATCCTCAAAATTATCAACTAATTCTAATTTTGAATAAGAAACTCGTATCTTGTCATCGAAACGCTTGTTTACAGTAACATGAATGTAATTCTTCACTGCGGCGGAAACAACCATGCCGCCCCCTGATTCATTATATGAAAATGAATCAATATCAGTACCTCCTCCACAAAATGATGCTCGGAGCGGAGTGCGGCTGATAATCATCTTATTATTATCCGAGAGACTATCCTCCATCAAGACATCGGTTTTTTTTGATAATTGAAATGATTTGTCAGTAAGACATATGGAGTACCCCCCCTTAGAACAATTAAGAGAGAGTGTTATGGGCGACGTTATTACTATGGATGACCTCACAAATGAGGAAATAATTAAGTTATTAGATAATGCAAGGAAAATGTTACCAGTTGCTAAAGGTGATATTCATCTCCCATTATTACAGGGTAAAGTTTTAGCAAATATGTTCTTTGAAAATTCTACTAGAACCCGTATGTCTTTCGAAACTGCAATGAAGAGATTGGGGGGAGAAGTATTGAATTTTACATCAGCTGGCTCTTCTGTATCTAAAGGTGAAACTTTGTTCGACACCATGCAGATGATTGATGGTTACGCCGATTTAGCCGTAATAAGGCATCCAAGACAAGGTGCCGCACAATACAGTGCTGACGCAGTATCCATACCGATCTTAAATGCGGGAGATGGGGCTGGTAATCACCCAACACAAACATTGTTAGATCTTTTTACAATAAGGGAGGCGCATGGCGAATTTAAGGATTTAAATGTAGTTTTAGTTGGTGATTTAAGATATGGTCGGACGGCACATAGTCTTTCAAATGCACTTGCACGCTTTGGAGTAAATCTGACTTTAGTAGCACCTGAATCTTTGAAAATGCCTGATGAAATAGTTAGTGATTTGAAATCTTTAGGAGGAATTGTAAATGAAACTGATCAATTATATGAGCAAATAAAAGACTCCGATGTGATATATATGACAAGAATTCAAAAAGAACGATTCCCAGATGAAGATGAATATTCCAAGGTTTCTGAAATATACACACTTACTGAATCTGATTTAATAGGGTCAAAAGAAAATATGATAATTATGCATCCTCTTCCAAGAGTGAATGAAATTCACCCGAGTGTTGATTCTACAAAACACGCCATGTATTTCGAACAAGCGTTTAATGGAATACCTACTAGAATGGCATTACTTTGCAAAAGTTTGGGAATTGATATTTCAAAGGAGGTTTTGTAAATGAGTGATGCAGAAATGAGAAGAGTAACTGCAATTTGCAATGGTACTGTTATTGATCATATTCCTGGTGGCCAGGCCCTGCAGGTCCTCAGAATGTTAAGGTTAGAATCTGGAATATCCAATCCAATATCATTAGTTATGAATGTTCCAAGTGACAAGTTAGGCCGTAAAGATGTACTAAAAATAGAAGATAGAGAGTTAGTACAAGAAGAATTAGATAGGTTAGCGATAATAGCTTCTGAGGCATCTGTTGCAATCATTAGAAACTATGGAGTAGCTGAAAAAAGACAGGTTGGATTGAGCGATGAATTAGTAAATATAATAAAATGCTCTTTTTCTAATTGTATAACTCAAAACCAAAGAGAACCTTTGCCCCAAAGGCTGAGAGTTGTAAACAGAAGCCCAGTAGAGATAAGATGCTCATATTGCGGTAAAATCCAAGATATGGCCGAGATACATGAACAAATAATATAATTAAGCTTCAGATAACCATTTTTTCATTGTGCAGGCTTGACAAATTTCACGACTTGTTACTTCATTACAAATTGAACATTTTTTAGCTTTGGAAATTACTACATCATTACTATTTTTATAGAGGCGTCGAATTTCCTCCAAAGAATGTAATAATCCATGTCTGGCACCAGGTGTTTGTTCCTCTAATGATGCAACTATATCACGGCTTAATTGCCTCATTGCACCGGGTGCATGAGGGCAATCACCATGGAAAAAGGGTAACTTAGATACTACTGCATGTGCGTGTATCTCTTGTTCTGGTATCCATCTTAAAGGAACAATTCTGGGAGTAAGACCTTCTAAAGGAGAATCTGTATGAGGGGCTAATCTAACTGATCTTTCTATGTCTCCTTTCTGGAGATTCATCAATATAGATTGTGCCATATCATCTAAATTGTGCCCTAATGCCATAATATCTGCATTTGTTTTACGTGCTAATGCATTCAATCCTTGTCTTCTAAATACTCCACAGAACGAACATGGCATCATCCCCTTAGCATCATCATGCAATTCACTCATTCTCGGCATCTTAGATACTACAGTATCCATTTCTTCATACCCCAATTCCGAATAACTAATAGAAACAAATTTTATTCCAAGAGTTTTTGATAATTCTATGGCGCATTCCATGGAAGGTTTGCGGTAACCATCTATTCCTTCATCCACGCAACCTGCAATTATCTCAACATCTCTCCTTTTGCCGATTATATCCACTATTGTTGAAAGTAAGACTGCTGAGTCTTTACCTCCAGAAATTGCTACAAGAAGCCTAAATGGCGTTCCATCATCATGGCGGGCATTTTTAGGCAATATTAGTTGCTTTCTTAGTTCCCTAGAAGTCTTTTTTCGAACTGAATCACTTAGGCATTTACCACATAGATGTTGGCCACTGTATACTTGATAAAGTATTGATTGTGAAGGACATTTACTACATCTCTCAACTGAGATGCCAGCACACATATGGGATGCTCGAAGGTTTTTCTATTGAAGCCATTCATTAATGGATACTAAAATTTTAGCGATGGATTGATGACTAGAAATATCTTCAGACAAGCATGGAGGATGTAGAGTCATTACCTTTAAGGATGGAAAAAGTTGGAAAATTATCTACACCTTGGATAGATAGAATATGTCTCATTTTTACACTTTATTTATCCTATTTAATTTCTCCATATTTTTCAGAATTAATTCAAAATTATACAGGAGCATATTCAAATTTAATATCATTATCAGTCTTAATTTTAATCTCTCCACTAATTGGTAATTTCATCTCATTGAGAATTATTAACTATTTTATTTTTAAATAAATTAAGAACGTAGATTGTTTAAATTGGATTCTATAATGCCAATTATTCTTTGCCATGGAACTACATACCTCATTCCTGAGATGACTAACATGAAAAGACTTGCAGAAATTACTTTTCCATATGTCATCTGTAACTCCAGCGATTCTTTGACTTGTCCTGACCATTGCGTTCCTTGCATAAAACCTACAAAGGACACTAGTAAATCATCAAATTCAAGAGCGAGGGCAGTAGTAAATGCAACTAGGAATATGATTACAAAGAAATGAATTAAATGAGAATTTATAACATTATTAAATTGTTTGATATATTCTATATCTTTTTTAGAACCTTCTGGAAGAGACATGGCATATTCAAGATGCGTAATTGCGGCTAATCCTGATTCGAGAAATATCAGTAATAAGATTGAAATCTCCAGAAGATCATAGGCAAGTGGAGATATGAGCCCCCCAAGCATAGTAGATTCACCAATTTGAGAAGGTAAGGATTGTAATCCTAAATCAAAAGCCCCTGAAATATCTTCAAAAGTTAGTAATGCGTGAACTCCAATTACTAATAAAAAATAACCCATTGCCCAAGTTATTAATTTTCTAGATAATCCCCAGATTCCCATCATTCCTGCCATAATAGGAGCAAATACTACTCCCAAGAATATTAATTCAAACATAAAAGATAAGGGAGTCAATAATGAGCCATAATGTTTGAAGGGCAATTCAATGCCATTAAATGCCATTGAATAGAACCATGAGAGTAAGAAAGGCAGTAATATCCATGTTGCCAAAATTATGCCAGTGATTTTCTTTATGTCATTTTGTATCTTATCACTTTTTGATAATAAATAAGACCTACCAAAAGTTGCTAATATACAAAGTATCAGAGGCCCTGAAAATGACGAGATTCCAGTCTGACCGATGCCTAAAAGAAAATTGGGTATAAGCAAATTATTACTATTACTTAACCATATTAATCCCCTAGTATGCTCATATGCAGGGCACCAATATTGTGATCCTTCGGCAGCAAGAATAAATTCATCTGTGCAAGATCCATATATCCCATTCATTCGGAACATTATGACAAGGAGTGAAAATGTTGATATGATTTGAAAAGTCAAGATTTGCCATTTTTTCCTTAGTTCAGGAATATGTAAAGTTTCATTTGATTTATGTTTTTCAACTATATCCATGCCTAACTCCCCTATTTTCTAAGAACTTTTGACTTGCATAAGAGCTTGGGCTAATTCAATATCTGGCATCCAATCAATAACCTTGGCCCCATAACCTGAAATTGCTGTTAGTCTATTTTGTCTTTCTAATTTTAAAACTTCATATGAAAGACGAGGTATTCTACTAACTAATCTCTCTAAATCGATACTGCTTGGAGATAATACAACAACTTCATGACCTCTGCCGGCTAAACTTCGAATTGCAGGTAATGTAGTTCCGTCTCCTTCGAGGCTACTGATTATGAATATTGGTGAACCACGACTTATACGGGAAATAATTGCATTAGTAACTGCTTGTAGAGGCATTGTACCAGAAGATGTAACAGATGCAAGGTTGCTCAAAACTTTGAAATTCTGTTTATCTCCAGTTTCTGGCCCAAGATATTCCATCTTATCGCCGTATGTTACTAGTGCTACCGAATCTCTTCTTTTCAAGAAATGACTGGAAACGGATGCGGCTGCAACTGATCCCATTTCCAAAGAATTTTTCAAAACTGTACCGATCCTAGAGACATCTCTTGTATCAAGAATTATGAAAACATCGGTAACTGCATCCCTTGTCTTTTCATTAACCATCAACTCACCTGTTCTTGCAAATGCTTTCCAATTAATTGAACGAAACGAATCACCAGGAATATATTCTCTAAGGGAATAAAACTCCATTCCGGGCCCTGGAGTTTTCAATGTTGTTGCACCCGTATACATATTTGGAACATCTGATTTTAATAATGCCTCTTCAATATCTCTAACCTGTGGAAAAACAGTGATATCTGATCGTGAATCTATTTGAGATTCATTAACAAATAGATTGAAAAAATTTCTATAACGTACTGATACTGGCCCTATTGTGTAATATCCACGTAATGGGCATCTTACATAATAACTTATTTTTGTACTTTGACCAGGGCCTAAATTCATTCGCATTTGATTTATACCGTGATGCAATTTCATTTCATGGGGAACATTATCAAAAATTTCTATCTGTTGTGTTCGCCTGTAAGATTTATTAGAAATTGTAAGATCAACCATTATTTTATCTCCTTTGTAAACATTATATGCAGATAATTCACGTGTTATTTCCAAATCAGCATAACCATCTACCCATCCATTTATAGATAAAAATGCAATAAAAGTTAAACCAATTATTATAAATTGAAAATTCGAAATCATCATTCCAATTAAGATTAGGCTAATCCCACTAGCAAGTATAATTGTTCCTTTACGTGTCCACATTTTACCTCACCTATGTATTTACGTTTCCCCAATCTTTGATTCTTTTAACAACTCCAACTAGTTCATCCGGCCTATATTTCCTATCTTCAAATATGAATCTAATTAATACAGGATCTTGGACCATCTTTTGTAATTCAACTGCCGGTAAAGCATCAAAATCCTCCCTAGAAAGGGTATTTAAGTTCCGAACTCTAGTCAACAAAACTTGCCTTATTTTATCTGATTTTTGATAATACTCATACCTATTTGCATCGCCGAACCCATAATAAATAATTCTAAATATATGTCGCCAATCTTCAGGGTCTTCTTTCCTAATTATTATCGCCTCCAATGATATGAATAAAATCATAAATAATATTACCATTGCCATCCAATCATTAGTAAAATAAATTAACAAATAATAAATTAAATTATACATATCTCCAAAGATAGTTGGTTGTTGGTGCCTGCTCTCATCAAATATGACCAAAGCATTAGAACTTACATTGGTACCTGAATTTCCAATTAATAATGATTCAGCAATTATATCAAGGGCCCATTTACGATTATCATTAGAAGGAATTAATCCAGAATATTCTTCATCATATTCTGGATCATAAAGGGAATTTATTAACATTGAACCATCTGATACAAAGTGAACTCTTCCAGAGTCTGCCGACCTACAAAGAATACTGTCACAATACCTTACATAAACTGGAAAAGGCCCTTGTTCATCTCCTTGGATTCCGAGTGCCTCATACCCGCCTATGGTATAATTCCCATCATCATTATTGTCTAACCAAGAATCTAGAGTTGTCTTAGCAATTACGTAACGATGTTCAGATGGATTATATGCCGAGGTTTTTTCAAATGCTGATAGTCCATTAGTCAATAAATTATAATTTTCTGAAAAATCCCATTCCCCAGTATCTCTATCAAACCTATGAGCACATAATCCTACGTTCTTTAGATTTATGACTTCATTTTGAGTATTGGGATTTATTGGATCATTATCTAATAAATCAATAAATCCATCATTATCTAAATCTCTAATACAGGGGTTAACAGAATTTTGAGAACCAGGAGTAGTTGTAAAATTGTAAGTTGAAGTAGTATTTACCCATACAAAATTATAGCCAAGATTTCGATCATAAGCCTCGCCGTCATATAGGCTATGCCCGGTATATTCAAGGCCGAATTTACTAGCTAAATTACTAGAATATCCAAAATCATCCATCAATAAAACGGTTCCACCACGTTCGACAAAATTTTCTATCGATATTATCTCAGAAGAAGTGTAACCATCTCCTTCAGAAAATTGAATGACATCCTCATCTCCAGTGAACCTAGGTAATGAGATTGTATCTCTTTCTACGCCGGATATGATAAATATTGATTCTTCAGGATATTCAACTTCACTTAACAATAAAGGACTTGAAACTAAGGCAGTAGTAGATATTCCTAAATTATTTAATTCGCCCCTAAATGAGCCCAAATCATTCCAATCATTACCGTATGCTGACTGTTGCGTTTCGCCAGGGACAACATATGAAAAAGCAATTGATAAAACCAAAGTTAATAGTAGCCCCCAAAACGATAAAACAAGGGCATTGCGACGATATTTTTTAGAAGAAATTCGTCTATAAATACGTTTCCAATCGACCATATTCAAGACCACCGATACTTTATATCAATCAACGAGCATTAAGTTCATCTTAAGACCGTTGTGAAGTTATGAACAAGGGCGCATCATAAATTAACGCTTTAATTGAACTTTTGATCCGATGTTATCTATTTCTTCAATAGGTATCGAAAGTAGACCATCAACAGTATCCCAGGGTAGCATATTTAGTTCAATGCTAGATTCTACTGCTACTAAAATATCAACAACATTGCCCGATGCCTCATCAATACTAAAATCAGCAAGAGTCCCCAAGACATCCCCAGAGATATCAACAACTTTTTTTCGTAATATCTCTAGACTGAATGTTGTAGGCAATTTTCTTACCTCAAACAGATTCCATGCCGGCAGAGTTATTTGACCTCTTGACAGACTCTAAGCCGCTAGTCAGAGTTGCTTCCATGCGACCATAATATTCCATCATTTCAGGAGTAATTGTTGGCCTTACTCTATCAATGGCTTGTTCGAAGAATTTCTTTGAGACAGTTTTCTTATTGGCCCGCATAGCAATTAAAGCAGATTCTCTACATATTGCTTCAATATCTGCACCAGTATAATTATCTAATCTTGGAGCAAAATCGTCTACATTGAATTTGCCTAAGGGCATATCTGCTGTATGAATTTTCAAGATTTGTTTTATTGATTCTTTATCTGGTGGAGGTATGTGTAGAACTCTTTCAAATCTGCCTGAACGGAGTAATGCAGGATCTATCATTTCTGGCCTATTAGTAGCCGCAACTACAATCACTCCTTCCATTGATTCAACTCCATCCATACTACTTAGTAATTGATTTACTACTCGATTCATGGCGTCTGAGCCATCTCCTGAGTTGTTTCTCCTCATGCCAGCAATACTTTCAAATTCATCTAAAAATATAATTGATGGACTTGCCTGCTTGGCTTTTTTGAAAACTTCTCTAACGGCTTTTTCTGATTCTCCAACCCATTTTGAAATTAATTCTGGTCCTTTGATTGTGATAAAGTTGGCTCTTGCTTCATTTGCTATAGCCTTTGCAATCAACGTTTTTCCAGTACCGGGCGCCCCGAAAAGGATTATTCCTCTTGGAGGTTTAATCCCAAAGTGTTCGAATGACTCGGGCCTATTCAATGGCCATTCAATACTTTCTTTGAGTCTTTCTTTTACTTCTTCTAAGCCTCCCACTTGATCCCAACTTACTTGCGGAACTTCGACGTAAACTTCTCTGAGTGCACTAGGTTCAATATCTTTAATCGCTAAATGGAAATCTTCCATCTTAACTTCCATTTTTTCAATAACTTCTGGTGGTATCTCATCCTCATCCAAATTAATTTCTGGCAAATATCTACGTAATGCCTTCATTGCTGACTCACGTACTAATGCAGAGATATCTGCTCCTACAAATCCATATGTATTATCCAATATCCATTCAGCATTAAAATCATCACTTATTGGCATATCTCTGGTATGAATTGCGAGTATTTCGGCCCTTCCATTCTTATCAGGGACACCTATTTCTAATTCTCTATCAAATCTACCCGGACGCCTTAAAGCGGGATCAATTGCATCACGGCGATTAGTGGCTCCAATTACAACAACATTGTCCCTTGTTTGCATTCCATCCAACAGAGTTAGTAATTGCGCTACAACTCTTCGTTCGACTTCTCCGCTTACGTCCTCTCTTTTTGGAGCGATACTATCTAATTCATCAATAAAAATGATAGCAGGGGAATTTGCAGCTGCTTCATCAAAAATTTCTCTGAGTTGTTTTTCACTTTCACCATAATATTTTGAAATTATTTCTGGCCCATTTATTGACTGGAAATGTGCATTGGTTTCTGATGCAACTGCTTTCGCAATTAGTGTCTTGCCTGTCCCTGGCGGGCCATGAAGTAGAACTCCTCTCGGTGGATCTATGCCTAATCTACGGAATAAAATAGGATGTTTTAATGGCAATTCCACCATTTCCCTAATATTTTGTAATTGTTGTCCAATACCTCCTATATCTTCATATGAAATGGAATGCATAATTTCCTGTTCTTCTTGGCCTACTGGTTCTTCCTTGATTATTATCTCGGTATCTGGCAAAACTTGAACTATGCCTTTTGGACTAGTTTGTACAATTGCAAAAGGAAGAGCTTCGGCGAATAGGGTCATACCTGGTATGAAAATCCTATCTCCTGCAACAACTGGTCTTTTGTTAAGTCCTCTACGTGCAAAACCCTCAATTCCAGGTCCAAATCTTACTTTTTGTTGTTTAGCCATTACTGGACTTAATACTAATCTAGTACATGGTTGAGTTTCTACTTTGGAAATAGTAACTCTATCACCTAAACTCACACCAGCATTTTTTCGAATTATTCCATCTATGCGAATAACTCCTAAATTAGCATCTTCTGGCCTACATCTCCAAACTATAGCTGCCGTATCTTGATCTCCAGATATTTTTACGATATCTCCGGGTTTAAGATTTAAGTCATTATCAAAGGGGACTCTTGCGCGTCCATGTCCTACGTCACTCGGAATTGCTTTTGCTACTCTCAAAGTAAGAGAATCTGATGTATCTGCCGCCACTCCAATAACCCCTAACAAAGCCTTGTGAAACTTTGGGGTAATTAAACCTACTAACTAAAAATTGTCTTTTGATTTTATTTCAGTTGCAAATAGAAGTATTCAGCAGGATTATCAAAGTCGTGTCCATCCCAGGTACATGACTCATGTTCTCGAGACAGGTTTTGAAATTATAGAAAGTGAAAATCCAAATGGTAGGGCGAAGGTCCGAGGGTACAATATAATCAATGGTGAATTGAGACAATCAAGTGATGGGAAAAAATTTGAAAGTTTTAATCCCGCATTATTAAAGGATTGCTTAGGAGAATTTCCTCTATCTTCAAAAGAAGATGTGCACGATGCAATCAGTGCTGCAACAGAAGCATTTGGACCTTGGTCAACAACTCCGGCCCCAACTAGAGGTCAAATAATTGGAAATATGGGTAGATTATTGATGCAATATAAGGATGACATAGTACGATTAGAGACTAGAGAGATAGGAAAAACGTTGAAAGAAAGTGCTGGTTCAGTGCAAGAAGCGATTGATACATGTCTCTTCTTTCAATCTGAAGGCCGCCGACTTTATGGACAAACAGTGAATTCAGAATTACCCGATAAAGAATTATTTACATATAGGCGGCCATTGGGAGTTTGTGGAATAATTAATGCGTGTAATTTCCCAGCAGCGGTCCCATTTTGGAAAATGATACCTGCAATTATGTGTGGAAATACGTGTGTTTGGAAATCTCCACAAGATGCGCCCCTTCTTTCTTTTATGCTTGCAAGAATTATGCATGAGGCTGGATTACCAAATGGGGTAATTAATCTAGTTCATGGCAAAGGTAGTGGAGCAGGTCAGTATCTTGTTGATGCAGTGGATGAGGGATTAGTGAATAAAATTAGCTTCACTGGAAGTACTTCGGTAGGAAAAATGATTGGAGAAGTTTGTGGCAGGAATCTAGTATCGGCTAGTTTAGAATTGGGGGGCAAAAATCCCTTAGTAATAATGCCAAGTGCAGATCTTGAGAATGCGATTGAAGGCGCATATTGGGCCGGCTTTGGAACTGCAGGGCAAAGATGTACAAGCCTAGGTAATTTAATCATTCATGAGGACATATATGACGAATTTGTTAGTAAATTTATGGACAAAGTAAGATCCACTACAATAGGAGATTCAATGGAGCACGATGGAGTACTATATGGGCCAATGTTATCTGAAAGATATGCAATTGATTTTCTTAAAGCATTAGAGATGTGCGACTCTAGTGGTGCTACTAAATTATGGGGTAATGGAAGGATCACAACAGAAAATAAACCTGATAATTTCCTTGGAACTCCAGAGGAAGGAGTTTACATGTGGCCACATGTTTACTCAAATGTGACTGAAGATATGGAATGTTTTCATGAAGAAATTTTTGGACCTGCAATTACTTTGGTGAAGGCAACTGATTTCGAACACGCATTACATCTAGCCAATGCATCTCCATATGGATTATCTAGTGCAATATATACTAATGATAGATTAGAAGCATATAGATTCAAGACGGGAATTAAGGCTGGAATGACTGGCATAAATAATTCTACAACAGGTGCCGAAGCCCATCTTCCCTTTGGAGGAGTTAAAGGTAGCGGAAATGGCACACGAGAATCTGGAATATGGGTCATAGAAGCCTACTCATATTGGCATGCGGTAAATGATGAATTATCTGGTAAATTACAACTTGCCCAAATGGACGTAGAAGAAATAGATTTCATAGAAGCTGATGTTGATTACTCGGCATTGTCCTAAAGGAACGGTTCGCCGCATTCCGGACATGGGATAGTTGGTAGCCATACCCCAGGCATAAAGCCACAATTAATACAAATTGATGTTTCAATGTCTCCGGAACCAACCATTGATATTTTATATTGAGGAGATGCTTATAAAAATATTTAATAAAACATCTAAATTTACCTAATGGAGAAAAGCAATCACTTATTTCCTACCTGCATTTGGGGAAGACTATTGGGGAGAATTTAGGATGTCAAATTCATTAAAACTTCCAATAAAAAGAGGATTTGGAATTACAGATCGGGTAGATAAATGGTGGACCGAACCTTTTTGGATGGCTTTTGCACTTACTCTAACTCTTGTATATACTACATTCCGTGTAACATTATGGGATGGAGCAATTCAATATGACAACCATAGAGTCACATCTCCAATCTTTTCTCCAGATGTTATTCATTTATTTGACTTGAAAACTCCTAATTGGATGAATTCTGCATTATTGATTTTATGGATACCTTTCGGATTTAGAGGCACTTGTTATTACATGCGCAGAGTATATCATAGAGTATTCTTTCAAAATCCAACTGCATGTGTAGTTTCTAAGCCAGAAATAAACTATCGCATTGGATACAAGGGTGAAACTGGATTATTTATATTAAACAACATACATAGGTATATGTTATATCTAGCAATAATAATATTATCAATGAAAATTTTTGACGTATATCAAACCATGCATTTTTTTAATGGTACTGAAAAAGAAGGATTTGGGATATCAATTGGAACGGTGGTTCTTGCCGTAGAATCAATTTTATTATTGATGTATGTTGGTTCATGTCATGCATTTAGACATTTATTTGGAGGAAGTATGAATCAATGGCGGGGCGGTATTTCCGGCATTATGGGCGGAATATATATTAAAATTAGCAATATAAATGTTGATCATTCTTTTTGGTTTTGGACCAGTTTAGGGATGGTGTTCATCGGAGACTTGTTTGTTTGGGCGGTTGCTGAAGGAATTATTCACGACCCTTACATCATAATTATCTGAGGTATTTCAATGGATGAAAAATATATAATTCACGAACACGATGTTGTGATAATAGGCGCTGGAGGGGCTGGACTTAGGGCAGCCATTGAGGCCAGTAAGACTGGAGTAAGTGTTGCTATGATTTGCAAATCGATGCTTGGTAAGGCCCATACTGTGATGGCTGAAGGAGGAGCTGCTGCTGCATTAGGAAATAAGGATCCAAGAGATAATTGGAAAATTCACTTTAGAGATACAATGAAAGGTGGCAAATACCTCAATGACTGGAGGATGGCAAAAATACATGCTCAACAGGCACCTGATAGAATTAGAGAATTAGAAACATGGGGTGCCGTTTTTGATAGAACTGAAAAAGGACTTACAAATCAAAGAAATTTTGGAGGCCATACTTACCCGCGGCTAGCCCATATCGGAGATGCAACTGGATTGGAACTTATACGGACATTGCAAGAGAAGGGCGTGCACATGGGAATGGATGTATTCATGGAATTTACCGTTCGCAAAATCTTCAAGACGGATGGTAAAGTATCTGGTTGCTTTGCATATAATAGAAATGATGGTACCTTACACGTTTTCAAGGCTAAGACAATTGTCATGGCAACTGGAGGCGCAACAAGATGTTGGGAAGTTTGTTCTGGATCTTGGGAATACACCGGAGAAGGCTATGCCCTAGCATACTGGGCAGGTGCTGAGATGGGGGATATGGAGTTTATTCAATTTCACCCAACAGGCATGATTTGGCCACCATCAGTCAAGGGCATCTTGGTTACAGAAGGTGTTCGTGGTGAAGGAGGCATGTTAACTAATTCTGAAGGTGATAGATTTATGTTTGAATATGTCCCTGAAATGTATAAAGATGAATTTGCAGATACCGAAGAGGAAGCTTTGGAATGGGTTTCCGAAATAGTTAGTGGAAAATTGGCAACAGTAAGAAGGCCCCCTGAATTACTAACGAGGGATGTTGTTGCTAAGGCCATAAATGCTGAGAGGGATGCTGGAAGATCGAGTGAACACGGTGGTGCATACCTAGATATATCTTGGAGAGATCCTGAAGAAGTTAAGAAGAAATTACCCGGAATGTATCATCAGTTCAAAGAATTGGCTGCAGTAGACATAACAACTGAAAAAATGGAAGTTGGTCCGACCGCTCATTATGTAATGGGAGGCATAAGAGTTGATCCTGAAACTCAGGAAACTACGGTCCCTAGAATGTATGCAGCAGGAGAAGCCGCTACAGGGCTACATGGTGCTAATAGATTAGGAGGAAATTCATTATCTGACTTGATTGTTTTTGGAAAAATAGCTGGAAGTTATGCTGCAAAAAGAGCCAAAGAAATAGAATATTTTTCTATTATTGAAGCATCTGAAATTGAAAAGGCGATTGAAGATACTTTGGCCCCCCTTAAGAGAGAAAGTGGAGAAAACCCTGCAAAAGTTGTTGAAGATTTAAGAGAAATGATGCAGAATAAAGTGGGAATAATACGTACGGAAAGTTTGCTCAAAGAAGCTTTACTAGATCTGAATGAATTAGAAATTCGTGGAGGAAATACTACATCCGGAAGTAGTAGAATATATAATCCTGGATGGCATCAATCTTTGGAAATTGATGCAATGATAGATGTTAGTAGAATGTGTACATTGGCTGCCCTCCATAGGGAAGAATCTCGAGGCGGGCACACCAGAGAAGATTTTCCAGTTCCAGATTACAAATATTGGGGGAAAATAAACAGTGTAATTACCCAAAAAGATGTTATGGCTATTGAGCATCGTAGGTACCCCCCAATGGATGAAGACTTGAAAAAATTATTAGATGCGGATGATTTTCATGAGGAGGAATAATTTTGGCTGAAGATATTACTTTCAAGATTTTTCGCGGGGAGCCCGATAATAATGGCGATATCATTGGTGAAATGGTAGATTATACTGTACCAATGGATGATGGCATGGTAGTATTAGACGTGATACATAGAATACAAGCCGAACATGCTCCAGATTTAGCTTGTAGATGGAACTGTAAAGCAGGTAAATGTGGTTCCTGTTCTGCCGAAGTAAATGGCAAGCCCCGTCTTATGTGTATGACCAGAATGGAAGATATATTAGAAGAAACTGAAGAAGGAGCACCTATTTTAGTAAAACCAATGCAAGCATTCCCCCTAACAAGAGACCTAGTGACAGATACATCATGGGCATATGAAATGAATAAAAAAATGGTTCCAATAAATGGCCCAGAAGAATTAGATTGGAATTTTAATCAGAGGGAAGCGGATAGGATTCAAGAATTTAGATCTTGTATCGAATGTATGTTGTGTGTAAATACATGCCATGTATTGAGAGAGCATGAAAAGTTTGATGAATTTGCAGGCCCAAGATTTTTTGTTCGATTGGCGGGATTGGAGATGCATCCATTAGATACTGAAAATAGAATTCCGGAAATAAAAGAAGATTTTGGAATAGGTTATTGCAATATTACTAGATGTTGTACAGATGTATGCCCTGCAGGAATAAATATCACCGATAATGCCATCATACCATTAAAAGAAAGAGTAGTGACAGAATATTACGATCCAATAGCCATTTTAGCTAAAAAATTAGGAATAAGAAAATAAAAATTAAATCCTATCAATTCGGACTTTCTTAACATTTGCTTTATTAATTTTATCAGGTAACCAATCAGGTGCACTTGCTGGTTTTGCAACCATTTTTTTCTCACCTGTGAACACATGCACACGGTTAGTACCTCTCTCTCTGAGACTTATTTCGGTCTCCCCTCTTGAGGCTGCTTTCAATGCTGCACCCCTAGGTTGTTTACTATGGAAAACTTGAGTAGTATCATTTCCATCTTTCATTAAAACAAAATATTTCTTTTCAATCATTATTGTATCTCCAAATCTCTCGATTTGGTAGTAGATAATTAACTTTTGGGCAGATAAACGGCGCACTGTGCCCCTATTGTGAGTAAATGAATCATAAAAATTTTTAAAATTCTGCACATGCTAAAGTTTTAGTATTAAATATTCCATCAATTGGACGAATTGAGGATACGACTAAGCCGGCGATAATTCCAATCCCTTCGGCTTCTATCTTTACGATTATATCATAATCACCAAAAAGATGATTTATATCTGAAATAAAATCTAGTTTTGATAATTTTTCAAAGACAATTGATTCTGAGCCTGGTTCAACATTAATTAGAACGTAACTGGACGACATATCTCACTCGAAGAGGTAAAAGCGCATCAAGTCTTCGCTTAATGATGAGTTCATTATATGCGATGAGTAGATATCCGATGACCTCTTCTCGATGAAATATGGCGGAAGTTGTTATAGTCAGAGAATGTAAACATGGTCAAGTAAGAGTAGTATTTGGCAATATCACGACCATAAAAGGTGACGTTATGGTCATCCCGGCTAATAATAGGCTCGCAGGTAGAGAAGGATTAGATGAAAGGATGCAATTGGCGGCAGGACCTGAGTTAAGGGAATTCTGTACAAATATAGCCAAGGAGAGAAGAAAAGAAAATCTGCAACCCTGTGGAGTTGGAGAAGCAGTTTCATCACCTGGGTTCAATTTACCAGCTGAGAATTTAGTTCATGTTGTCGGGCCCGATTGCAGGAGGCCAACACAGGATAATTTTAGAAGAGAATTACTAAAAAATTCTTATGAGGCTTTATTTGAAGAAGTATCGAAATTGGAACCAAGGGAAACATTAGTTTTGCCCCCTCTGGGAATGGATGTCTTTGCATATCCACATAGAGAAGGTGCAAGAAAGACTATGGAAATAATACTAAAGTGGATGGACGCCGAAGAAGATCCTGGCGTTAGAATGGTTTTGATAGTTACTCATGAAGATAATTTTCTCAATAATATGAAAACAATTTACAGAGAAGGTGAAGATCAGATGCCAGGAATAGAAAGAACTAGAGATTTTAGAAAGGGCAAATTTGAGTAAATTACTTAGAATGTAATTTAACAGCTTCAATTAGTGATAAGTTACCTATTGCAACTGAGATGGCTAAGTTTGAAGGGATAGTTGCTTTACCTTCACTTACGAGTCTACTTATTCTTTGTATTTCCCTGACTTCTCCCCTAGTTGGG
This sequence comes from Candidatus Thalassarchaeaceae archaeon, assembly GCA_046710875.1. GTDB lineage: Archaea > Thermoplasmatota > Poseidoniia > Poseidoniales > Thalassarchaeaceae > MGIIb-O3. The sequence goes on along the minus strand of JBKEHQ010000002.1, from coordinate 12,004 downwards.
GCTATTTCTAATTTATCACATATAGGAATTCCATGTTTTAGTCCTATACTCTTAGCGGAGGTAACATGATCATGTCGTGAACCCAAAGATGTGTGTTTTTCATCTATTAATTGGACTTGAAAATCATTATTTAGGCAAACATTTACGATCCTATTAGAAATTGTCCTATGCCCATTTCCAATTTTTATTAACGTCTTATCGGGAAATTCTGGAGATATTTGATTTACAATATTTATTATTTCATCTATTACTTCATCCACCAATTCGAGTTGTTTCGAGCCAATTAATCTATCATCAGTAAACCAAGCTAAGCCTGGCCTAGGGCCTGAATCAACGCCAAAGGTCAGTGTTTTGACATTCGGCCCTGCCAATATTTTATTCAGAGTTTTGTTAACTACGTAATCAATATTATTGATGTTGCATGCTATGCCATTAAGATCTTTAGACGTGCTAACCTCTTCGAGGGTACCGAACCACAGGAGAGTACCTATTGGAATTATTTGATTTATTTCTAATTGTATATGAGATACTTCTAAACTTCGTAATTTTTTGATTAATCTGTATGCAAGTTGAAAATCTTCAGTGCGTATAACGGCCAACTCCATATTAATCAACTATCATGGCAGTGTATTAATTTAAACTATAAAATTATAAAAAATCCAATATATGACTATCTCAATACCTTTTAAAAAAGTAGATTAGGTATTATTTTTATGCGATGTAGTGAAGTACCCTCACAATGCGCTTCATCCGTGGGAGTAAACTACGAGAGAGAGTTGAGATGTGTTTTAGCTGGAGAGCTCAAAGGAGTTAGGGCAATCATAAAATCCTGTACTGAAATTGAAAGAGCACAAATGATGCAGGTGATAAATAGGCCATTTTTAGTTGTTCGAGCTCCCGGCAGTGGTTCAGAAGGGACTGGGGATTTGTTAGTACTTAGAGGGGATATGTGTTTTCCAATTGAAGTTAAATCTTCGAAGAAAAATAAACTATACCTTTCAGGAAGAACTGTTAACCAATATAATTCTTTGAAAGAGGTTGGCAATAGATGTAATTTAATGCCTTTATATGCATATAGATTGAAAGGAGTTCGTGGAGATAGTTGGAGAATAATGAGAGTTGATGGAGTAAAACTAACAGGTAAATTAAGACAAGTGTCTAGAAAAATACCTCCATTGCCGTTAACTAGAAATGGAACGCCGTATCTAGGTTGGGAAAAGGGAATGCCATTAAATAGATTTATTGCATTAGTTTGTGGATCTGATAATTTACAAAATATTCAAAAGCCACTAACCGAATTTTTACCGGAGATACCTACTTTAATTTAATCCTGATAGATTATTCTCTATATTTCTGAAGTTTTCTTCTAAATTGATAATTTTTGATTTAACACCTTCTAACTGGGCTTTATATAATATTTTCTTAACGCTTTCTGACTTGATTTTTAATGAATTGTATGATAATTTAAGCCTTTCATCGGCATTATTAATTATTTTATCCATGCACCTGCGGAATTGTTATTCCTAATGTCATTTGTGATATATTGAGCAACGGATTGAAGAAGGTACGTACTAACCCATATCCATGAAAGAACAAGAAAGGAGGGGCAATAGTTTGCTGCTTCCATTGATATTCTTGTTTATTTTATATCAGATTACTAATTCACCTTTGATTGTTATAGCAATTGCTATTTGGTATTTTGGCCTAATTTTCCTAGAAGAAAATGGCATTTTAGATAAATGGGATGCCACAAGAGTTTTGGGAATTATACTTATGTTGAGAACAAAACAGGGCCAGAAAGTATTAGACTTAATTTCTAGTAAGAGAAAATTCTGGAGAATTTATGGAGAAATATCAATTTGGGTTTGCTTATTTGTAATGGCTGGAGTAATATTACTGTTAGTACTAAGTTTTGGAAGCAGCGTTGCGAATCCACCCAATGATCCAATACCTCCTCAGGATTTATTACTAATACCTGGAGTAACGAGTTTTGTGCCATTCTGGTGGCCTTTTTTAGCATTAATAATAGCCATAGTAATTCATGAATACAGTCATGGAATTCAAGCCAGAGCGCATGGGATGAAAATCAGGAGTTTTGGCCTACTCCTAGTAGGTCCATTACCTATGGGGGCATTTGCTGAACCTGAGCAAGAAGAAATGTATAGGGCACCTAGAAGAGATAGGATGAGATTATTTGCAGCTGGGCCATCAATAAATCTGTTTGCAACATATTTAGTAATTATTCTTTTATCTTCGACTGCAACAGGATTTGTTGCAAAAAATCCAGGAGTTCATGCAGAAGAAATAATTGTCGATACAGGTGCAGCAGAGAGTGGTTTGTTACCTTATGAAATAATTACTCACATGAATGGTGAACCAGTACCTAATTATGATATATTTAGTAGTGAAATGGATAATTATCCTCCCGGTGAAAAGATTATTTTAACAGTATTATCTGGGCAATGGAGTTCGGAAAATCTTAATGAGAATATTGAAGAAAATGAAAGAAATATTGAAATTACGCTTATTGATAGATATGAATGGGAAATAGGAATATGTGAAAAAGATCCAGTATGTGATTTGGATGATGCAGAAGATTTTCTAATATCGCAAGGAATAGGTCCCGATTCAAATATTTCTTTCTTAGGTGTCAGAGGATTAAAAAGCGGCACCGGAGGAGTTGACAGATATTCCCCAATTATAAATGGAATTAGTGATTACGGAATCGTTCCAACTCTGATATATACTGCCGTCATGCCAATAATAATGTTGGGAGTACCATTGTCAGGAGAAGGGCAAATAATGGATTTAAGAGAGCAGGCAATGCTCTCTGCCGGAGATGGCGTGCTTGCATCCTTGATCGGAACAGATGGCATGATAATGTTATTTACATTTTTATTTTGGCTCGCATGGATAAATTTTTTGTTAGGTTTTGCTAACTTAATACCAATGGTCCCATTTGATGGTGGACATATACTAAGGGATGCCGTACATTCAGTATTAGTAAAAGCGGATTTATTATTAAAAAGAAATATTCATCCGATTAAATTGGAATCGTGGGCAGACAAAATTAGTAATAATAGTAGTTTTTTGTTCCTATTTATTCTAATTATACCAATAATTTTATCATATTTTCCATAAATTATTCTTCTTCATTTACAGCAAGTAATTTTTTACTTCGAGTCAATGATTCATAAATTGTTGGAGTCATCAATACTATGACTATAGTTATAGATAAGTTGAACCAAGTTTCTCCTGTTACAGAGTTGTGGGTACCGGATGTGAATAACTTGATTGCTCCGAGCCAAGGAATTTCGGAAGACGCAATACCCAGCACCCATTCATCTTTTATGGCAGTTACGGGATTACCAAATTCATCTTTTAATCCATTTCTTGCATCTTGACCAGTGGCAACTATTTGATCAATTTTACATCCATTAGTCTCAGAATTATCTCCGGATGTAATGTATCCACTATGATTTGGTTGCCAATTTTTAATTTCCAAATTATACGTCCCTCCGTGATATTTACATGGATAATCTAGAGTTAAATTGATTGTGCTAACATTTACTAAATTAGTTCCTAAAACGTCCCAAGTTTTTTTACCATTATCTGAATTATTTAATTCTACTTTCAAAATCGCTCTGTGAATTACAGGAGTATCGTTACCTCCATTCTTACTAAATATAATTACATCTCCATTCATACCATGGTTAGAGTATCCAAAGTTTTCATTTCCTTCTTGAATTGATTCTGCATAGGTTATGATATTTTTTCTTGATGGATTCATTACTATAACTAAATCCCCTGGATCTATAGCACCTACGGAGCCATCTTTCGTGTCATGCATCATTGATCCCGACTCTACGACTACCATAGGAGGGAATTGTCCCGTAGCAACCCATAAACCACCAAGAATTAAAAGAACTAGGCCTATTGCAAGAAATGCTTCTCTTAACCAATCACTTAGCATTCCAAATTCAAGATTTTCATTTTCAATCGGGGCGTCCGAAGTGGGCACTTCATTCCTCCTCATCCATATTTTCTACTTTATTAGAAATTCTTTTTGAGGGTAATGATTTAATTGAAAATCGCTTTCCTTTTACCTTGATTCCCAATTCTTCATAGAGTCCCTTTAATCTTGCTACATATTTACCACCTAACAAATCCGCAGCAGATTCGGCTTCCTTTCTATTTTTGAGAACCTCTGACCTTGATTCCAATTTTAATATATCTTCTAAAATTTGTTTTTGATTCAAAAAGAACATAAATTCAGGTGCACTTAGAAATAGTATAGGTATTGATAAAGCTAAGCCTAACCAATAATATGGGACTAAGTTTTCTCTATCTGGGTCAGTAGTTCCTCCCAGAATAAAAAGAAAGGAAAAAGTCCAAAGTAAAACCGCTAAAGAGAATATTGTTATCATGCCAATTATTTGAAAATGATTTTCTCTCTGAGAATTCCACCATTTAGCGATAGGGCCGACTTGTTTTCTACCTGCGCGTGCCATTTCTAACACTACTAGGAATGCATTGATAAACATAGTTCCTTTCATCCCAGTTTTGGAAGTTAAAAATAAGAATATTGTTTAATTATTAAACAGAGGGTTTTCTTTAACTTCCTTAGACGGATGCATATGAAGGAGGCCATAGAGGATTTACATCCAAAGGTAAATCAATTAATTTATGACCTAGGTTGGGAATTAACTCCCATTCAAAAGGCAGCATTACCTGATCTATTAGTTGGTAAAGATAGGTTAATGGTTGCACCAACAGGGAGTGGAAAAACAGAATCTGCAATTTTACCTTTGGTTTCTAGATGTTTGACTGAGAATTGGGATTCTCTCTCTATTCTATACATTACGCCTCTTAGAGCATTGAATAGAGATATCGATAGAAGATTATCAAAAATGTTGGTACCATTGGGGCTTACTGTAGGATTACGGCATGGAGATACGCCTCAAAATGAGAGAGTTAAACAATCCAAAAAACCTCCAAATTTACTTGTAACTACACCTGAGACTATGCAAATAATGCTCTTGGGAAGTAGATTAAGACAGCATCTTGCTGGAGTCAAAGCAATTATTTTAGACGAAGTACATGATATGGCTGGTTCTGAAAGAGGTTCACAATTATTGGTTGGCTTACAAAGAATACAAGATTATTGCCCTGATAAAATTCAAGTTGTTGGATTATCAGCAACTGTTGGAAATCCAGATGAAGTGGCAAAATGGTTCTCCGGAGAAGGTAGGGCAATAATTGGACCTGCACCCAGAGAAACTAGAGTATTGGTCCATAAAGAACCAGTGGCATCTGAAGATGAAACATTATCCGTTGAATGGCGAGTATCATCAGATTCGATAGCTGCATTTAGAAGATTATCGAAGAAATTATCTGAGGATGCCCCTGCTTTAGTTTTTGTAAACTCTAGAAATACAGCTGAAACAGTAGCACAACGATTAATCGAATTATCTCCAGAATTAAATATAGGGATACATCATGGAAGTTTAGCAGCTGAAACTAGAAGAGAGGTAGAAGAATCACTAAGAAAAGGAGAATTGCACGGATTAATCTGCACGAGTAGCCTAGAATTAGGAATTGATGTTGGATCGATAAAAAAGGTCCATCAATTACAAAGTCCTAGGTCGGTAGAAAGTTTACTTCAGCGTGTCGGCAGAGCAGAGCATTATCTTGGCGGAACCGGTGCTGGTGAAATATTAGCTTGGGAAATTGATGGAATATCAGAATGTGCAGTAATTGCAAGAAAAGCAATGGCGGGAGAAATAGGAGAGGTAGAATGGCGAACAAATCCGAGAATTGTGGCTGCGAATCAATTTCTACAAATGTCTATTGAAAAAGGAGTATGCCCCCTAAAGAAAGCAACAGATATAATCGAAAAAACCTCTATCTTTGATGATTGGCATCATGATAAAACACTATCGATACTTAGAGTTCTTGATGATAGATGGTTAATTAGACTCATAGAAGACCCAAAAAACTCTGATCCAACACTATGGAATAAAAAATTATGGAAAGAATTAGCAATAAGGATTGGAGATGATTTTCCTGCCGAGAGGCCCTCATGGGAAAATGAACATTCTGATTTAGATAAAAAGAAATGGCTAAAAAAAATGATTAAAATACTTCCGGATTCCCTTAAAGATGGATGGTTTTCCCCTGCGGGCAGATTAGGTCAAAATAGAATGAATCATATCTCAATGATTCCGGATAAAACATCTTACAGAGTAAGGGATGCAGTGACTAGAAAGACGCTGGGATCTGTAGATGAGGCTTTCGTACTTTCTCTTAATGATGATAGTGAGGATTCCCTAGGTCAAACTAGAAGATTTGTCATGGCAGGAAGAACATGGGAAATAATTGATGCAGACCCTGAACAAGAAGAATTGCTGGTTGGCCCGGTTAAAGAAAGTGGAACTGCACCAGTATGGTCTGGAGAATTACCCCCTGTACCAAGAAATATTGCTGAGGAAGTTGGTAAATTAAGAAGAATAACAGCAGTATCAATAGGGGCGATGGCTGAAGATAATAGTAAAAAAAACCTGAGTGATTATCCATTAAGTGAATCTGCTAGAGATGTCCTTATTTCTACTGTTTCGGATCATTTAGAAGCCACTGGCGAGATTCCCGATGGGCAAACTATGACCATAGAAGAGCGAAAAGGGACAATCGTACTGAATACTTGTAAGGGTTCTAAAATAAATGAGACGTTAGCTCATTTTATTCAAGCAATGGGATCTATGAGAGAGGGTAAAATGGGTAGAACTGTTATCGACCCATACAGGATAGCATTTCAGATACCAGGTGCAACCCCTACAGATATTATTGATTGGTTGACGCAAACTCCTGCTGCTGCCATACCTTCCATACTCCGCATGACGATTCCAAATAGTCGTACAGTTAGATGGAGGGTTGTACAAGTAGCAAAAAAAATGGGAGTTTTGAAAAAAGGTGTAGATCCTCGAAAAGTCAATTTGAATGGCTTAATGAAAAGGTACAAAGGAACTCCTGTAGTGGAAGAAGCCTTGGATAAATTATTTCACGAACGGATGGATATTGATGGGACCATAGATACATTAAAAATGATTCAAGATAATGAAATTAAATTAATTCAAACTCCACCAGGGCCTCTAGGGATATCACCTAAAGCCGAAAAGGACTTGTTACTGCCATCATGGACAGATAAAGAACTGAGAGAAAGATTAGAATTAAGATTAATAAATGAAAGAGTTAGTCTTATATGCATTAATTGCCATAATAATGCCAGAAAAAGAGTTGCAAAGTTGGAGAAAAAAATTCTTCCTTGTTCATTATGCGGAGGAACTATGCTCGCTTGTTCTCCAGAAAGAATGGAAAATAGATTAAAAGAAATGATTGAAAGTAAAGATTCCAGAATAAGAGGAAAAGTAATGAAGAATGCTGAATTAATTAAAACTCACGGACTAGATGGCATAATTTGTTTAATGGGAAGAGGAGTGGGGGAAGAGACAGCAACTAGAATATTAAGAGGGCATATTGCCGGCGATAGAATGTCTCTTTTACGTTCAATTCATGATGCTGAATTGAAATATGCTAGCACAAGAAGATATTGGTCTTAACGAAATCAATATCTCCTTTACCCTACTCAGCAGTATTATGTTAATAGGGCTTACAGGTAGAAATGCATCTGGAAAATCAACGTTAGTAAACTGGTTCGCCGAAAAGGGATTGAGGAGTGTTTCATGTTCAGATTCAATAAGAGAATGGCTTAAAAATCAAAATAAAGAGATTAGTAGAGATTCATTAATAGAAGGTGGGAGAACTTTACGAAAGGAAGGAGGAGGAGGCATTTTGGCAGAGATGCTTCTAGAAATAATAGATGGAGCAGATGCAGTAGTAGATTCAATAAGAACACCGATGGAAGTCGATGTACTAAGATCCAGAGGAGATTTAATATTGATTGAAATTAAAGCCAGTGAAGATCGACGATGGAGTAGATTGCAAGATAGAGCACGCCCTGGAGATCCATTAAATAAATTATTATTCATAAAACAGGAAAATAAAGAAATTAAATCAAAAGATGAAGCAGGTCAAGCCCTTGATGCCACGGCACTAATGGCAGATATTCAAATAACAAATGATGGGACAATAGATGACCTATATTTAAAATTAGATAAAATTTGGGAAGAAAGTAATTAATAGATATTGTTTTTTTGTCTCCAATTTATAAAATAAAAGCTTGGTAACGAACACAATAAAACTGAACTTATCCAAGCCAATACTGAACCTAAGATTAATCCATAATAAGGTAAAGACCACATGGCAATTATTGAATATAAGGCAACTGAAGATCCCCCTAACATCATTGGCCCTACAGCCCCCATTGGTACAGATGGACCTTGGGAAATCCATAATGTAACCATACTAGTAAGGAATATAGCAGGAAATACTGATGCTATACCTGCAATTAAAGGATATCCAAGGTCAGAAATCCAAACTGCAGCTCCTATGGCAAATGCTGCCATCAAGCCCCTTGACATTAATGCATATTTGTTGACATAATTGTTACTTGATGGGGTAGATCCTATATTCCAACAGAATGCCATTCCCAGAATAATAACTGCGAATAATCCAAGAAGGGCAATTCCATACGATGATAGGCCTTTTTTGGTTACAAAATTAATTAAATTTAATGCCAATATACTACATAATAACCATATAAATAATGAAATAATAATTATAATAATTAATGTGGTATACTTACTCTTAGTAACTTTAAAATAAGTGGGAATAATTTTCCAATTAGTTAGAAATATTGCATTAATTAGCATCCCTGAAGGTACTACAGCCATACTTGTTCTAAAATCCACAATATTGCTTGCCAAATACATCCCTATAGATGCAGGAACAATCGTAGTTGGAATAGTACCCAGAATACCTCCAATAGCCCCACCATATTTTTCAACTAGCACAGTAACTACTATTGCCACTATTCCAGCAAAAAAAGCAGCAATTAATGTATCTTGAAACATATTAGCACTTCCATAATTTTATTTTTACTATGAAATAATATTTAAAATAATAAAATTATTTGCCCTCTAATACGAAATTGTCCCAAGACCTCATATAATCTACAAATTTATTGCTAAGGCTTACACCTTTGAGATGCGAAGCAGAAAATGGCGGCAGTTGAGGTTGATAATTATCCTCAGAAATATACTTTGGCCAATCGGGATGAGCGATGCCAACTCTAGCGACTCCAATAAAATCTGCACCTTGAGCAATTAAAGAGTTAGCATCTTTAGAATTCCAAACTGCGCCTGTTGAGATTAATGGAGGTAAATTTGAGATCGAGGATGTAAACCATTCAGTTATTAAACGGGAATCACTTGGTTCAGAAATTGAACGAGAAAATGAATCCCAACATGATAAATGAATAAAATCAAGTCCTTCGTTTGTTAATATTTTTGCCAATTTTATGCTTTCATGTATATTTATTCCGACATTATTGATTTCCGGAGAAATTCTTACTCCAATAATAAAATTATCTGGTACCTTTGACTTGATCGATCGAATAATTTCAATTAAAAATTTTGAACGAGCATTAATGTCTCCGCCCCACTCATCTTCTCTGCGATTAGTTTTTGTCCCCAAAAATTGTGAAATCAAATAGCCATGTGCGCCATGTATTTCTATACCGTCAAAGCCAGATTTTACACATCTTAAGGCTGCATCGGAAAAATCTGAAATTAACCTGATTATGTCTTCTTTCAAAGCAGCCCTTGAAAATCCAGAGAACGATTCTGAACATTTATTTCTACTGGCTGAAAGTGGCGTAACTCCAGTTAACCTTTCAGGAGATCTCATTCCTCCATGAAATATCTGTGCAATACTAATTGTACCCTTTATCCTTAAGGTATTTGTCATATTTTTTAGACCTTTAATATGTAAATCATCAAAGACTCCGAACTCGCCATCCCATCCTTGACCATCCTTAGAAACGTGCGTGGCTGCAGTTGTTATTATTCCAAAACCACCTTCAGCCCTTCTGGCTAACCAATCAATTTCATCCATAGAGATGGTACCATCTGCATTACTTTGTTTGTTAGTCATAGCAGCAAGAACAGTTCTATTTTTAACAAAATGACCAGTCCTAGTAAATGTAAAACAATCCTGAATAGCCATTTTAATAACCTAAATTATGCTATTCTAACGATTATTCCTGCCTCATTCATCATATTTGATGCTATATCAAAATCTGACTGCCATCGTTCAGGTATTTCAACATCACTTGGATATACAACTTCTTTAATTCCAGCTTGGATAAGAGACCTAGTGCATCTAGAACACGGTGGCCACGTAACATATGCCATTGTTCCCTTAAGAGATATGCCTATTCTGGCTGCATGCATTATTGCATTTTCCTCTGCATGGCATATCATTGGATATTTCTGATTCCGATCATTTAAGCGTTCTAATTTATCTTCAATTCCCCTAGGAAAACCATTGAAGCCTGTTGATCTTATTTCCCTATCCTCTCCAACTACTACACAACCTACTTTTGTAGAAGGGTCTTTGCTCCATTCAGAGATATGTTTTGCAAGTTCAATGAAACGATGGTCCCACTTTTCAGTCATATTCATATGCGTACATAAGTTGTTAATGATATTGTCTACTTTAAATTTTAATGAATTGTTAACAAATCATATAGATTTAAATTATCTCTTTTAGCGATATAATTCATAATATCACCAATAAGATATATGCTCCCTATTATTAAAACTGATGAATCCAATTGTTTTGATTTTAGTTCTATTTTTTTAAATGCATCAATAGTATTGTTCATTGATTCCATTCTATCGAATCCGATTATTTTTAATTTAGATATTATCTCTTCTGAAGATACAGATGGATTACGGCCACTAGATGGTTCTGTTATTATGGAATAACAACAATTTGAATAATTTTTAAATGTTTTTAACGTATCGTCAAGGTTTGATTTTTTAGTCATCCCTAGTAACATTACATGCTTCTCATCAATAAATTGTAAATCGTTTTCAATACTCTCAATATTATGCGCCGCACTAACGATACATTTTTTATTTTCAATCCATTTGATAGAATCTGGAGATCTTCCTGGCCAAATGACTTGGTAATCAAGTATTTTCCATCCGAGATAACTAGCAATCATTTTAGCAAAATTTTTTGATATTTCCCAACCCTTATTTGACACCGGTTTGAACCATTTTAAATCATTACCGGCAATTTTTTTAAATAAATTTCTTACTTCCATATCTTTGTGATACAATGAAAATAATGGTATATTCGGCCTATAAATAGCAGCTTTTTCCGATGCTATTTCTACAAGAGTATCTCCCAATATTTCCGAGTGATCATGAGAAATAGTAGTTATGGCGCAAACACTTGCATCAACTAGCCGTGTAGCATCTAGCCTTCCACCCAAACCTGTCTCCATTATTCCAATGTCTATTTCTGCGTCTGCAAATACAAGCATAGTGGTTAAAAAAGTAGTTTCAAAATATGTAGGCTCAATAATCGGCTCAATTAGAGATGCATTCATTACAGACTTTAAATGCTTATCAAATATTTTTGAATCCACAGGACGGCCATTGATTCTTGCTCTCTCTTCTACAAATATTAAATGCGGGGATGAGAAAAAACCTACTATTAATTTGTTTTTAGCCGCTAGGGCGGACAAGTTTGCACAAAGAGATCCTTTGCCATTTGTCCCTGCAACATGAACTGAGGGGAAATTTTTTTCAGGATTTCCTAATCTTATCAACATCTCAGTACAGTTCTCTAATCCTAACTTGACGCCTTTTGGTATTCTATCTGAGAGCCATATTTTTGGACTTAAAGTATCGTCGCCTTGTTCGTCCATGAATGCGTCAAAGTGAAATGCGTATTGAATGTCGTGGAATATATGAAAGATGCAAGTGCAATGGAAATAGTCCAAGCGATGCGTGAACAATGGGTATCTATGACT
>JBKEHQ010000001.1:0-80547 GCA_046710875.1 Candidatus Thalassarchaeaceae archaeon | reverse complement strand
GTACCAGCATAAAGTGTATCTACCCCAATTGTTGAAACTGCTAGAACATATCGCGAAGGAACGCTTAACTCATCATTTCCACCTTCGTTCCAGCATTGATTAAGAGTTATGTCTGGTTCTGTGGACGTGGGCCAATACCACATACATGCACCTCTATTAGTGCCAGCATATATTCCATTAGCATCACTAGTCATGTCATAAAAGGCATATGGATCATTATTTCCACCAGGTATTTCAGTAGGTAATAATTCCCACTGATTACCATCCCAACGAGCTAATTCTCCACAATCTCCCCTATTCCAGCAATTATTATTTCTATCAGTATCTGATCCCACTAATAAACCACCATAAAAATCTAAAGATAGTGATATAATATCATTATCTGGAATACTATTGGGGTCATCCTCTGTCCATAAATCCAATATTTCTCCAGTTATTCTATCAATTAATAACAGTCCAAATCCGGGTAATCCGAGATAAATAATATCTCCATCTACGACAACAGGTGCGGAATCTAAATTATCTGCTCCTAATGATTGCCATGAGCCAAGGATATCTAGGCTGTTAAGATCTAAACGCATAACACCAGCATCAGGAGTAGCAAAATAGGCAATTCCAAACCTAGTTGCAATTTCAACAATAAAATCGGAATCTAGGCCATCCGAAGTCGTAAATAGAGCCTCAACAGAGTCTGAAGCAGTATTGATTAAGCTAATTCCATCACCTAGGTGGCCTACTATTAGCAAATTTGTATTTGAATCATGGGCTAATGAGGAGACATAATTTCCATTAGTAACGTAATCTGATGAAGAAAGAGTATTCCCAATAGAAATTAGATTACCTTCGATATCTATTTCAAATAATCCTGAGTTAGTTCCTATCCATATTCTATCATTTGAATCCTGTAATATCGTTGTTATTTCATTGATATTTAATGCCGGTTCGGCGCTGCCATTTTCATTTATTAAATATTGAATATCAATAACTTCTTTCCATAATTTATCTCTGTTATCAAAACGATCTATTATTTGATTACCAGCAATCCATATTTCACCTTGATCTCCATCTTCGATAAATACAGTAACTTGGGCATTTTCTCCAGAATTTGGACTGGTGGCTAAAATTATTGTATCTTCTAAATCTTCGCCTACAACTGTTACTAGTTTACCAGATGAATCTCCAATCAGGACCATATCAAAATTAGGACTACGTTGCAAATTAAGGCTAGGCCAAGTATTTATTGAATAATCAGTACCTGATAAATTCATATCTGAAATTGATAATGTAGTACGTTCAATCATAGCGATCGTATCATAAACGTGTACAGAAGATCCTGCGAAGATATGTAACCAACCAGAAGTAGCTGCCATTCCATGAATATTATTTGATGATAAGAAATTATTAGAGGACCAAGGGGGCAACCATGTTTCAGAATTAACGTTTAATCTACTTATTCCAGATGCTTGGGTTGCTACATATAGAATATTATTGATTAATTCCAAATCTACTACATTATCACCAGATAAGTAATTACTTGAGTCAAGAACATTAAATTTTATATCACTAAAAAGTAATCCGGCACTATCAAAAGTATAATTTATTTGTAACATTCCTAATGTTTCAGTTGCTAAATATATGGTGTCATTGTAAATTATAATATCGCTGGGAGTAATGATATTGCCATCATTACGGCAAATGCTCATTGATGTCCATGTAGTGCCTTTTCCCGGTTCGAGATAGTTTAGATTACATTCTGATACTGACCACAAGATGTTATAATCATCCAGAACAGTAGAGATAATTGGATTAACATTTGAGGCATTGGTGTCTAGAGGAAAATTTTGAATTGGTTCTGAATTAGATAAATCCATAGCAAGAGTTGAGCCATCTGCAGTTCCAATTATCAACCGATTATTTTTCGAGTCAATGGTCAAAGTTCTACCTTCAATTCCAATTTCGATATCAATTATGGTTTTATGGGAGTTATTATCTAGTCTTAATAAATCATCGTCAACTAAAATCATAAGACTACCATCTAGAGGATTGACTACAGAATCATATATTGTAATATCAATTGGAGTAAATGAAACTCTCGGATCTACAGGTCTGAGTGCCTCTATAACTAAATCAGTTATTGTTATTCCAGTAGGAATATTCCAATATGCATCACTTAAAGAATTTGGAGATAGAGCGGCATCTAGGATGCCTTGTTGAACATTAGGAGGATTGTCGATAAAAGATTCTTGACGACCTAAGTCGCCATAACCTGACCAGTCAAGTATTTGTGTTTGAGTGTTAATTAACGACATTTGAGGTTGATTTATCCAATAACCTTCACTACCATTAACAGATATTTCAAATGTTAAGTTATCTATAATTGCTCCAGGTGCAAAGTCCAAGAACACGTCGCCTTTGGCTAAAGTTCCGTTAATTGGATCTGCACCTTCTGCAATAAAGTCAATCCAACCTGTATCATTGCTGCCTCCAACTCCCCAACTCTTTTGAGTTGGAGAATTATTCGTCACATATGTTTCATCTAGGTTGTTTGAAATCAAGGAAGACCATGGCAAAGATATCATCAAAAAAGTTATGATAAAAGTTGAAGCATTAAATTTCATTATTCTCACCTAATTTTTTAATTAATTGCAAAAGCATATTAAATCATTATATTGTTGATACAAAAAATCGCAAAAGCATATGAAATTGCTTTTTATGTGATTTAAAAATCCGTCAGAGGAAACCTTACTAACTACAATCATGAATAAACCCGCTCGATGTATAATTAATGAAGAGTTTGGCAGTAAGTTTTCGATTTGCTCAGTATTTAAATTAGATATTACTATCTAATAACCTTTAATAAAAATATCTAATATACATCAATAAAGACTAATTTTTACAGGATAGCATGATATCATATAGTTTCTCCGTTCTATCAGAGGGGTTGTTGATGGACGACAGTAAACTAGAAGAAGAAGCATTAGAATATCATGCTTCAAGTCCTGCTGGAAAAATTGCAATTATTCCAACAAAACCACATGGAACTCAAAGAGACTTGTCTTTAGCATATTCACCAGGGGTGGCATATCCTTGTAAGGAAATTGAAAAAGATCCAAATAATGCCTATAAGTATACCTCAAAAGGAAATTTGGTAGCAGTTATAAGCAACGGAACCGCTGTTTTAGGTTTAGGAGATATTGGATGTTTAGCCAGTAAGCCCGTAATGGAAGGAAAGGGTTTATTGTTCAAGGCGTTTGCAGATATTGATGTTTTTGATATTGAAATAGATAAGACAGATGTTGATGGCTTTGTTGAGACTGTAAAGGCAATAGCCCCGACCTTTGGAGGAATAAATCTTGAAGATATTAAAGCACCCGAATGTTTTGAGATTGAAAGAAGACTTAAGGAAGAATTGGACATTCCTGTTATGCACGACGACCAACATGGTACTGCAATAATATCTGGTGCAGCCCTAATAAATGGCCTAGAGATAGTTAAGAAAGAAATTTCTAAAGTGAAAGTAGTTGTTTCCGGTGCTGGAGCCTCTGCAATATCATGTGCTAAACATTACTTAAAACTTGGAATTTTAATAGATAACATCATACTTGTAGATTCGAAAGGTATTTTAACAAAAAATAGAATGGATAAGGGAGAGTTAAATATCTATAAAAATGAGTTTGCTAGGAATATTTCAGACGGCGACTTAGCGTTGGCGATGAAAGGTGCAGATGTATTTTTAGGATTATCAAAAGGAGGCATTGTTAGTAAAAAAATGATATCTAGTATGGCAGAAAAACCACTTATATTTGCTCTTGCAAATCCGGATCCCGAAATCTTACCTGAAGATATATGTGAAGTTCGTAATGATGCCATAATAGCAACTGGAAGATCTGACTATCCTAATCAAATCAATAATGTATTAGGATTTCCATATATATTCAGAGGAGCTTTGGATGTACGAACAAAGGAAATAACTGAAGGAATGAAAATGGCTGCAACAAAAGCTATAGCAAAACTGGCTAAAGAACCAGTGCCGGATGATGTATTATCTGCATACAGCGGCGAAGTTATCCAATTCGGGCCAGAATATATTATTCCGAAGCCATTTGATGCAAGGGTCTTGATTTGGGAAGCAAGTGCGGTTGCAGAAGCTGCTGTAAAAGAAGGTGTTGCAAGAATTACTGAGGAAGAATTTGATATTGATTTGTATAGAGAAGAGTTAGAATCTAGATTAGGATTAACTCGATCTATAATGAGGCAGGTTATCAATAGGGCTAAAAATTCTAGTAAGAAAATAGTATTTTCTGAAGGAGAAGATCCTACAATTATTAAGGCAGCTGCGCAATGTATTAATGAAAGGATATGCCAACCAATACTTTTAGGTGATATCAAGAGGATTGAGGCCGTTAAATTAGAATTGGGCTTAAATTTTGAATGTGAATGTATAGATGTGCGATATGATGTTAGAAGAAGGGGGATTTATGCTGATGAGTATCATAAATTAAGAGGTCGTAAAGGGCTTACAAAAGAAGATGCTGTACGATTACTAAAGATGCCTACGCATTTTGCACCAATGATGGTTCACATGGAAGATGCTGACGGATATCTAGGGGGCGTCTCTCATCATTATCCAGATATCGTAAAACCATGTTTACACATTATTGGCCCTGATCCTAGCTCTCATAGGATAGTAGGAATGTATATGATGACTGTAAATGGAGAGTTATCTTTTATAGGTGATGCGACAATAAATATTTATCCAGATCCTAGAACATTAGCCGAAATAGCTATTCAGACCGCAAAAGTTGCAAGAAGATTTGGAGTTAAGCCTAAAGTTGCCATGTTATCATTTTCAAATTTTGGAACATCAGGAGAATTGCGAACAGATAGAATTGAAGAAGCGATAGAAATTGTTAGGGAATTGGATCCAGATTTGGTAATTGACGGACCTATGCAAGCAGATACTGCATTGGTTCCATCGATACAAAATGAATACCCATTTATGAAATTTAATGGCCCTGCAAATGTGTTAATTTGTCCCAATCTTACATCTGCAAATATAGCATATAAATTACTTCAAAGAATTGCTGGCGCAGAAATGACTGGCCCAATTCTAGAAGGATTAGCAAAACCTGCTCATGTTCTTCAAAGAGGAGATAGTGTTCGTGATGTCGTCCATATGGCTGCAATATGTGCCGTAGATGCCGTTAGACACGAACAGGAAAAGCTCTAAGAATTATATTTGTGAATAATATTCTTCTGTTGCTAATTCTAATTCTAAGGAAACTTTGTACTCATCAATAGATAATGTCACTCCATCTCTACGTAATGGATTGCCATCAACGAATACATCAAGACAATCTGCTCCAGAATAAATTAAATTTGCGAGTAATCTCTCACCATTTTTACCATGTGGCCTCATTCGTATATTGTTTAGGTCCCAAGTGATCCAATCTCGTGATTCTTTTGTTGCAATTTTCCAAGTTTCAGAGGGATTTAGTATTTTGGCATCCCAATGATCATGCTTTTGGACTATGCTAGCAGCCTTTGCCTCTGCACGTAAATCTAAACTATTGTTACTTGCTGCCCCATCAGTTCCTAGTCTAACATCAACTCCTGCTTCTTTCATTGCAGGATATGACATAGTACCTCCACATGCTAATTTTTGATTACTAATTGGACAATGAACTGCATGAGAATCGTGTTTGGCCAGGATTCTCATTTCTTTCTTTGTTACCCATCCACAATGAGCACAAACTGTTCCTTCGGTAAAATAATCTATAGAATCTAAGTATTCTATTGGATACATTCCGGTTTCTGCGTAGCATTCTGCAACTTCTTTACGAGTTTCTGAAGTATGTATACTTAATCTACAATTAGTTTCTTTTGAAATTTCAGATGCTTTTTGTAGTGTTTCTTTTGAACACGCATAAACAGAATGAGTACCTATTCCATATTCGACTCTATTTTTCTTACCATTATTATCTGAAATAAGAGTTTTTACTTTAGAAAGTGCAGCCCCAGTACTGGTATCTGAAGAGTTTGGAAAATCAGTTATTGGCCCACATATTATTGCTCTAATTCCACTTTCAGAAATAACATTACCAACTACATCTGGATAGAAATACATATCACAAGCAAAGGTAGTTCCGGTACTGATTAATTCTGCTGCTGCTGCCCTAGTCCCAATTTCTATTAAATCAGGAGTAATATGTTTTTCAACCGGAAATATAGATTTCGTTAACCATTCCATAAGTGGTAGACCTTCTCCCATTGATCGATTTAGAATCATTGCCATATGAGTATGCCAATTTTGTAAGCTGCGAGTTATTAAACGGTTAGATCCATCTATTGTTTCAATTACATCTTCATGACCCTTGCTTACACTATAAGTGCCCTCATTATTTAATAAAAAATTTCCTTTTTTTACAATTCCATCATGATCAATTAGATATGTATTTGTAATTCTTCTTGGTTCTGTTTCCATAAAATCACAACTTTAAAATAATTTAATCATTAGTATTAATCATGTACAATTTAATTTCATTTAAGATTCTTCGGTAGTTTCCAAATGGTTACTAAGTACTCTCTTAACTCTTCCCACTAACCATTCCGCCATTAGTGCATCGATGAATGATATTCCGAGGGTTGAATAATGTTGAATGTCCTAAGGGTTATGTGGAAGAGGGGCCGTATCGAATATTAGGAGTCTCGAAGGACGCCACCGATTCAGAAATCAAACGAAATTATCGCAGATTGGCCCGTCAATATCATCCTGATAGGAATCCTAACGATATTGCTGCAGAAGATCGATTTAAATCGATTCAAACAGCATATGAAAAAATTGGTGATTCTAATGCTCGTCAAGAATATGATCAAAAAAAACAAATGGATGAGATGTTACAGGGAAATAGAGGAAATTCATTTGGTGGCGGATTTGGCGGATTTGATTTGGGAGATATGTTCTCACAGTTTAGAGGCCGAGGGCAGCAGACAAGCCAAAATCAATCAAATATTAACCATCAAGAACATTCGATAAAGGGTTCAAATATAGAATCTGGTTTGGATGTATCACTTGAGCAGGCAATCAATGGAGCAGATATTAAGTTTAGTCATCGAAGATTTAAAACTTGTGAAAAATGTAGTGGCTCTAGTTTTGGAACGTCAAAAAGTTGTTCCGATTGTGGAGGTAAAGGAGTTATAACTAAAAGTAGTAAAATAACAATAAAAGTTCCAAAAAATGCTAAACATGGTCAATTACTAAGACTGAAGAAAATGGGGCATGAACACCCACAAGGAGAACCTGGAGATTTGATAATAGCTCTTCGATTAGATGCTGAAGAAGGCAGA
The DNA here is from genome assembly GCA_046710875.1 of Candidatus Thalassarchaeaceae archaeon. Taxonomy (GTDB): domain Archaea; phylum Thermoplasmatota; class Poseidoniia; order Poseidoniales; family Thalassarchaeaceae; genus MGIIb-O3. Next base: position 73,200 of record JBKEHQ010000001.1, on the reverse strand, counting down.
AGATGGGAAAATGGAAGAATAGTTCAAGAAGTCCCTGTCCAAATTACAACTCTATTCTTAGGAGGAAAAGTAAAAATCATCACACCATTGGGTAAAAAAGTACAAATCGATGTTCCTGCAGGGACTAAGATTGGAGATAGAAGGGGGCTAAAGGGCCATGGGCATGCCGGCGGCCAATTAGATATAGAATATGTTTTATCGGAAATAATTGAGATAAATGATGAACAAAGAGTGATTTTAGAGCATTTACGAAAAGTAGGTCTTTAAGATAAAAACAACTACTCAAATACGAAGATTCTGGAGATTTGTTGTAATGAGAGACTTTAGTAATCTCGTAGACTTTATGTTTCCAAAGAGAAAAAAAGTTCATATTAGTATATTATTTATTTCATTTCTAATGATTCCAGGATTTTTGGCAACTTTAACTCCCATAGATATTGAATCTTACAGTCTAGAATCTCCAGAATTAGAAGCTTCTGAAGTAATGCGAGAAGAGTTTGCTGGAGCGGGAAATATTTGGGGTTTTGGCATCTTTGTTAAAGAGTCAGATTATTGGGGTTTAAACCCAAGTGAAGTATCACATATTGCTGATTTCGAAGGTGAAAATAGTGGTCTAGAATATCCAAATGGGGGTATTTTAAATCTAACAATACTAAAAGAAATTGATGATAAAAAAAATTTATTGATGGAACATGAAATATCTAAATTTTATTTACCTTTGGCCTCGGACATATCAGGACAACCAATTGAAGGAGTTTTTGATTTAGCTAGTGAATTTAGATTTTTTATGAATGGCGACTCACTACTCACAAAACCAAAATTTGATCCTGATGAATTTATTATAAAACCTGCACCCACAAACTGGGAAAACTGTGGAGAATTAGAATGCTTATCTTTTGATGACGTAAATGTAACTCAGGAACATATTGATTTAGCAGCACATAGAATGGCAAATAATAGCAATGGTGCTTTTCTTAGATTTTTATCAATAGACCGTACATTCCTACCGGATGTAAACAGTAAAGTAATTGGCCCAATTAATGGTGAATTACAATCTAATGGTACAATATTATCTGAGGAATGGGGGCCAGGAAGGTGGAGTGCCTCCTCTGCTTGGTTAATATTGAATATGAATAGAGAGTTAATGGAAAAAGAAGGTTGGACTTTTTCTTGGATGAATGCCAGTTTTGAATTTGGCTACCAAATTGATGGTGTTTCTTTAAAAACCGATCCGATAAAATATACAAATTCTGAGTGTAAGGAAAAAGAAGTAAATAATTCTAATTTGTGTTCTGTAGAATGGTTATATTTATCTTTGGAAGAAGATTTACGTCAAACAGATGATATGGTCGTTACTGTACTTTTGGGTGAAGGCCCTAATGTAGAAGTAAATAGAGAATTATTATCAAGTGCTTATCTAATGATATTGATGGCATTTGTAGTTATAATTCTACTATGGTTTAATCTAAGAAGGTTATCTGATGTTGCAATAGTAGGAATTGGATTAATACTTTCGCTGTTATGGATGCAAGGATTAATCGGATGGTGTATGGTATTAGGGCAAAGAACAGGTTTTGAAATAATATTTAGATCTCAATTTTCAAATCTTCTTCCTATATTGATTTTAGCATTAGGGATAGACGATAGTTTGCATGCCCTCCACAGATATAAAGAAGAAAGAAGAGCTGGTAAAACACCTATTGAATCGGCTGAAATATCGATAGCAAAAGTAGGTAGAGCAGTGCTTTTGACCTCAATGACAACAATAATGGCATTTATGGCCAATCTGACCTCTGGCATAGCAGCATTAAGGTCATTTGGAATTGAAGCTGGATTTGGAGTTGCTGCTGCTTTTCTTCTTACAGGCCTTTGGGTTCCACTGGTTAGAATGGATGTGGACTTATGGCTTGATAAGAGAAATAAATTGCAAGAAGAAAATACAGAAATACTTCATATGATTCCAAAGGAATGGTTGGGAAATACTGCATCAAAATCTGCAAAATATGCTGTAATAGTAGCATGTTTTTCATTAATAATTACCATGATTGCTGCACCTATGGCGCTTTCCCTAGAGGGAGATTTTGAAATTGATGATTTTCTTGATGATGAATCAGATTTTGTAATTGGTGTTAATTTGGTAAATGAACGATTTAGAGATGGTGAGCCCGGATATATTTTAGTTGAAGGAGACATATCTAATCCTTTGGTAATTTCTGCAATAAGTGAAATGAGAGAAAATATGAATTCACATGATGAAAATGATCCAAATCAAATCTCAAGAACGCCTACAGGAGAAGTTGAGTTAATAGCATTGGATCAAATACTAATGTTTACTCAAGCAGCAATGTATGTCAATTCAATACCATTTGAGGAATCTGGATGGAATAAAGAATTAGAAGACGGCGGAGTTGGGTGTGAAACAATGGAAGTTTCTCATTTAATAAAGGGATTTGTCAGTATTCCAATATTGGAAGATAGGGAATGCTTGAACTTCCTTTATGGGTATATTTTGACTAAAGGTGTTCCTGCAACTGCAGGTTACCCGGCGTTGCCAACTACAATAGTATCAGAATATATTCATACAGATGATGAATTAAATATCTCGAAGCCGTGGCTTACAATATCGGGCGAAACCCCCAAATATTCTAAAATGAGTATGAGATTTGGATTGTCAAATCCTGAACAATTTGCACTTATAGAACCTGCATTAGAACAGTTACAAATAGATATGTTACCATTCCAAAATTTGTCTAAGTCTTCTATATATCAGCGTGGAGAGGTAGAAAAAACATTCCAAGATGAAGATTATCCAATAAGTTGGGCAATACAGACAGGAGATCCTGTTATTCGTTTTGTAGCCGCAGATTCGATGCAAGATGAAATGCAAGAAACGTTACTACTTGGGCTTGTATTCTGCATGATGACTCTGTGGTGGGGATTTAGGACTGAAGATACATTGAAAGAAAATATAGTAAAAATAAAAAATAATTTTAAAAGTTATTCAATTAAATCGATTTTAGCATCTTTATTTATGGGACTAATAATTTACGTTTTAGTTGGCATAGAATCCGCAATAGCAATTGGTTTAATTACGATTATTTTAATAATAATTTGGGGCATTGAAGCTTTTGGCATAGCAATTATGACAACTACGCCGATATTTTTAGTAATTATTTGGCTATATGGGATGATTGAAGTGGCTGGATATGGATTGAATATGGTCACAGTTTCTATTGCGGCTATATCGCTTGGCGTCGGAATTGATTATGTAATTCATATAATTGAGAGATTTAGAGAAGAACGTGAGAAAGGCAATCAGGTAGAACATGCATTAAGGATAGTTGGGAGTTCATCAGGATTGGCGTTGTTTGGCTCTGCTGTATCGGATATTGCAGGATTTGCAGTAATAAATCAATCTGATATGGGATTTTTCTCTACTTTTGGATTGTTTTGTGCAGTAATGATTGGTTTATCTTTGATTGCAAGTATAATTATTACTCCAGCAGTCTTGAGTTTATCATACAAAATACCAAATTGGTTTAATTCTAATACAGAACTATTGGGCCGGCAGCAATAACTTCATCGCTACATTCATCTGTATATTGATTGAAATTATCAATGAACATTTTAGAAAGTAAATTTGCTACATTATCAAATTTTTTCTTGTCATCCCATGTTTCTCGTGGTTGAAGTATAGATTCAGGGACGCCATCACATTTTGTTGGGACTGCAAAGCCAAACCTTTCATCAATTACATAGTCAGATTCTAGAATCTCATTATTTAATGCAGCATTCAATAAAGATCTGGTCCATTTAATCTTTATACGACTACTTTCACCATAACCCCCTGCAACCCATCCAGTATTTATTAACCAACATTTTGCATCATGATGCTGTATTTTTTGAGATAATAAATTAGCATAAACACTTGGATGCCTGGGCATAAAAGGTGCGCCGAAACAAGTTGAAAATGTTGCTTGAGGTTCTTTTACCCCCATTTCTGTTCCTGCTACTTTTGCAGTATATCCCGAAATAAAATGATAGGCAGCTTGCTCAGGCGTTAATCTAGAAAGTGGAGGAAGAACTCCAAATGCATCACAAGTCAAGAATACTACATTCTTTGGATGATCGGCCATTGAATCGGGAGTTCGATTTTCAATATATTCAATCGGATATGATCCACGAGTATTTTGAGTAAGTGTTTTATTCTTAAAATCTGGAGTTTTGTCGGCATTTAATACAACGTTTTCTAAAATTGATCCGGGCATTTTTGTAGTTGCATATATCGCTGGTTCATCTTCTTTTTTGAGATCTATTAATTTTGCATAACATCCTCCTTCAAAGTTGAATATTCCTTCATCAGACCATCCATGCTCATCATCGCCAACTAGGGCTCTATCGGGATCTGCAGAAAGAGTAGTCTTGCCAGTCCCAGATAATCCAAAGAATAATGCTGAGTCATCATTGGTGTTGGCCGAACAATGCATCGGAAGCAAGTTATTTATTGGTAAGATGTGATTCATTATCGTAAATATGGCTTTCTTTATTTCTCCTGCATAGTGAGTACCTCCGATGATTACTAAACCTCTATCCAAGGCCAGTATCACAAAAACTTCAGAATTGATACCATCCTCATTGGGTATTGCTTTTAATTCGGGAGCGTGAAGTATGGTGTACTGGGGCACATGTGAGGATATTTCTTCTGGAGTTGCCTGAATAAACATATTATGCATAAAGGCCGCATGCCATGCCTTTTCAGTGACTAATCTTACTGGCATCCTATGATTGGAATCGGCGCCACAAAAGGCATCTTTTACAAAAATATTATCTGCATTATTTAGATGATTTTGTATTTTTATTAATAGTTTTTCGAATGTATTGACAGAGGTTGAGCGATTGACTTCTCCCCACCAAACATCATCTGCTAAACCTGGTTCCTTTACAATAAATCTATCATTTGGAGATCTGCCAGTTCGTTCACCAGTTGTAGCTAGTAATACACCATCAGCCGTAAAAGTTGCCTCTTTTAGTTCAACTGCTGTTGAATGTAGTTCTTTCCAATCACTATTTACTTTTATTGATCCTTTAGGATGAATGCCAATAGAATCCAAAGACGTAAATAGTTCATCAGAGGTATCTGACATTTACACACCTCTACAAGCCTAGGAGTAGCACATAGGTTTCAAGTGTTACGGATGATGATATCAATAACAAGACAAAGAAGGATTGACAAGACGCCTTCAAGGATGTAATTTATTCCCTATGTGCATGTCTCATTAACTAATGGATGAGGAGGACAATGAAGACCGAATTATTCGTGAACGTAAATTTAAAATTGATTTTAATATAAATTTTGATAATATTGAAACTAACATAGACAGAGAGATAAAATCAATAAAAGAAGAAACTGTAGTTGAAGATGATGCATTGGGCAAATTTTTTGATCCTTTTGAAAGTGAAGATTTGACTGCTCCTGGAATCATTCACCAAGACGGGACCGTGACAACTGCCCCGAATAGAGATATTGTGAGTGAAATATCCATTGAAGGTGAAAGAAAGGTCAATTGGGCAATCATGGTTTCTATGATTGTAATATATAGCATAATTAGTATCCTTGTTGGCAATATATTTGATTCAGGTGTTTCAATTTTAATTTTATTAATATTAGCTGGCTTTGGATTTATATTAGGTGAAATTTGGATTCCTGATAAAAATATGAATTTACTTGGTGTAACTTGGGTTATTATATCTATGAAGGTATTATATGGCTTATCTCTAGAATTACGAAATTGGGGAATTATAGAAGTTGAAGGTTTATTAATAATACTCCTTTGTTTTGTATGCCTTAATCTATATGTTGCATATCGTCATAATCATGATGCCATTGCTGCTCAATCTACCCTAGTTCTTCTTGCAATTGGATCTAGTACTGGATCTATTTTAGGAGAAGTAGGAGTAGCTTTTATGATTTTAATTTCTACGATTCTTCTGCATGGACTTGCAATTCATAGGAAATCTGGAAATTTAGCTGCATTGGGAATTGCTTCATCAAATCTGTGGATAGGAATGCATGCAATTACAGATGGCTTTAAGATTGGTGAAATGGTAATTATAAAACTAGATTCGACATTATTATTCCTACTTCTAATGATGATAACATGTCTTAATGCTGCTATGGCGAGTAAATTTTCAAAAGAAAGAAATTGGTTTTCTGATGCCTTCAAAGTTAGTGGGCTTGGCGAGCCTGGCCTCTGGGGAGTTTCGGTATCATTAGGAATGATAGGCGCACTACTCTCAGTAACTGCTAATCGTGAAGATTTAGGTTATGCACTGGGCATGGTAACATTTCTGAGCATGGCTTTTGGTGGCTCTTACCTTAGTGTTAGAGGCGTTAAAAATTCTAGAATCATTAGACCCATGATATATTCTTTACCAATATTAATTACTTTAATAATATTCAATAATCAAATTTCTAATTATTCAATACTAGATGGATATGATTTATTTACCATACTTGGATCCATAGTTACTGGATATATTTTACTTAGAGACCAAAATAATGTAAGTGACAGAGTATTATGGCTTGGTTCTGTTGTTATTTTATTGCTTCTAATTTTACTTGTTCCTTCTAGTAATAGTTATTCAGGAAAAGATAGTAGCGTATTGTTATTAATATTGCTATCAATATTGCATCTAAGTACTGCACTTCTCGCTTTAAAACGAATTTCGCCTTCTTTGGCGGGAGTTACGGTCATATTACCATGGCTTTGGATATTAGTTTATGAAGTGATAAAGATAATATTACAAACAATTCTGATGGTAAATAAAAAATCAAATATAGAAGGCATGATTAATTTCGAAATTTTTTCTTTGGCTGCATATCTAACATTATCATTAGTATTAATGATTATTGTCAATATTAAATTGGGCAATACAAATATCAACTTAGCTTCCAAGTTTTTAGGAGTAACAGAGATATCTGCATTGATTAAAAATTCAGAAATTTTACAATTATGGAATGTTGGATTATGGTTGCCAATAATAACTACAATAACATTGGCTCGACTAAATAGTTTTAATGCTTTCAGCCTATTATTTATTCTATCATTTATAATAATTATACACACAATAACTCAACGTTTTGGCTACAGAATTGGAAGTGATTCAAACTTATTATTTATCATTATTTCTTCATTAATAATTATCCAATGGATTCATGGTTTAGATTCATTTATAATCATTTTAATCTGTTTTTCGATATTCGTCATTACATCAATAAATGATAATGATGCACATATTAGTTCAGGAATGATATTAATGTCTATGCCGATAATGATATCATTAAGTGGAAGGAAAATTGGATTTATATTGGAAGAAACAGAGAGTTTGCCCAATTTAGAAACCATATGGATTGCATTGATTTGTACAACAATAATAATTTTTATTTATTTATTTAAGTTAAACAATCTAGAAAGAATTTTGAAGCCAACTTTAGCATCTTTATTTTTAATAATTATAACCTCAACTTTTTCTTTTCAATCAAATATTATCCAAGCGAAATATGCATCTGTAGGATTATTTATTTTTACCTCAATATGGCTAGTTAGTCGTGGAGAATTAAGATCTGAATTAAAAACTATAAATCTCCGAGATCAGCGAATTCAATTAGCTAAAGAAAAAGGAATGGGCGATATTAAGTTAGTAGATAATAATGAAATTAGTAGTTATGACCCATTGGTTGAATCTTTAAAGGAAAAGAGGAAAAATAATAGGGAGCAAGGTGAAATATCTAATTTAGAGGAGCTATATACTTCAGATGTTAGCCATCGTCCAACAATTGTTTTGGTAATGCTGAGTATAATTTTTATTATTTCAATTGGAGTGAGTTTGATTAATGGCCCTAATCCAATTATTCTTCTTATTATTGGGATATTTGCAACATTATTAGTCGGTATTGCAAGATATAGGACAAAATCATTGGGCATTAATTTACCTCATATATTGGGCATGGAAGTTCCTATAGCGATTTCCATATTTGGACTAGTGATGATTCATAATATTTCTCACATAGGTCCTTTGAGTAGTAATAATGAACTTTTTGATTTAGCAATTTTAATTATTTTGATAATGGAGTTGGCAGTTATTTCTTTGATATATCAAGAAAATTTAATTGATAGAATTCCAGTGGCAATTGATTGGTTTATAATTCCACTTTTTATTAGTAGGATTTTGGGTGCAATGATGAATGAATCATTGCCCTTTCCGCTTACAGTAGATCCTTTCATTCAAACTAATTTTGAAGAATGGAACTTGCCATGGCTATTATTGGAGGTTTTACTAATTTTAACTTTAATATGTGATTTTTGGATAGTCAATAAGAGAGAGGTTGATGCTAGTACAAAAAATAATCCAAATAGAGGAATGAGGAATATGGCCATTGTAATAATGTCATTTGGCCCTGCTGGTATGTTAGCAGTTCTAAGTACCATCAGACAAGGTTACAGAAGTAAACAACCCAGCAGTACTGGAGTCGCAATTTTAGGAATTATCTTGGTCATGATATCATTTGGTGCTTGGTCTCCTGAAATTAAGATTTTTATACCTTATGCAGCATTATTATTAGGAATATTAATGCTAATAATATGTATAGTATCAACAAAATTAAATCGAGAAGAGTGGACTATGATGGCAACTTTTAATGCCCATATATTAATAATTTTGGGACTTTTCTGGACTGGTTATTATAATCAAATATATTTTTCAATATTAATGATATTACTTTCTACATCTGTTTGGATAATTGGTATATTACAATTACGAAGAATTTTGAGAATATTAGGTTTATTTGATTTGATATTAGCAGTTTTATTTAGTATGATTTTTGTTAATTCGATATTAAATCCTATTAATCTACTTATAATTTTAACTTTGCTTGCAGTAGAATTAGGAATTGTGGCTTGGTTAGGGATATCTAATGAAAAAGAATTACTAAAAGATTAAAAAATAAGATTAATTTACTCATTAAAGGCTAAACTTGATGATAGGGGGCCTTGACAACGGAACGTGACAAGGTCTTGGATATCCGATACCTCGGATGAAATAGAGCACCCCCCCGTCCCTCTTGGATTAAATGAGATGGCAGTACCAAGGGTTGCTTTAATATTATCAATAATTACCCTGTTAATGGTTGTTATATCTTCAGCGTGGGTTGGGATTTCAGCAAAATACTTTATAGATAATCTAGATCCTTTTGAATCAACTAATTCTCAAATACTAAATTCTGACGGAAGATGGCTCTGGGAATTGGATTTATTATTTGATACTTGTACGTCTAGAGAAGGTAATTGGGAATGGCCGGATAATTTGGCTGATCAAGATGATTTCTTCCTATATCCTGGTGAGTTGAGATGTGATTGGGAGCACCAAGGTGAAGGAGACAGGGCAAGTATTGCAGTGTACAACATAGGAAATAATAGTTTAGACTTGATATTAACTGTTGATGTGGAAAATGTAATATTTTCTGCTACTGGCGAAACCAGTTTAATTTTGAATGGTTTAGAAGGTAAGAGTACGCAAATTATAGAGATTCAATTACTAGAGGAAGTTTCAGAAGAAAAGGTTAGTATTATTGCAAAACATGTATCAACTCCTTCTTCAGAAGTAAAGCTCGATATTCACATATTTACAGGAACAGAGCAAAGAGATTTACATATTGAAAGTGAAGATAAAGTTGAAGTTCAATATACAGTATGGAATGCAGACAGTGGAGAAGAGTTAGATTCAGGAACATGGGCTGAAAATTCTGGAGATTCTTTTGGCTCAATATATGGATTCGGTTGGTCACTTATTGGTTTGGATATCAATAATGATCGCGGAGCATTGATGCCTGGACTCGATACTGGAACAACTCATACAACATTATTGCCTCCACCGATTGCGTACGGACAAAGTGATGATCATGAATTAAAGGAAGTTTGGCTACGATTTGAATTAAAGTTAGATAGGGCTCCGATTTCTTAAAGATATTCACGAAAGTGACTTGACTGATGGCTACCTCCGAATGACTTGTGTCCTCCATTACACACATAGATTTAATACCCTCAAAAAATATTGCCGACGCTGCAGAAGAAGTTACTAATTCGAAAGCAAAAAGAAAGGGTGACCCACTATTTTTTATGACTGAAGATATGCAAAAATTATCAACACCATGGTCAATTGCATCTATACGGGCTGGTCAAATTGATATCAAGAATTTACCAGCCGGCGTCATATTAGATGCTGCTGCTGGTTCAGGAGTACAATTGATAGCATTTTCAATGGGATTAAAACGTCCTGCATTGGGAATCGAAATTGATAAGGAGATTGCAAAATTATGTGCAGCCAATATGTACATTAATGCAGACAAGGATGATCTACAACGAACTATGGACAGAGTTCTTATTGGCGATGGAACAAAGTCTGAGGAGGCAATGGATGCATTTTGGAAGAGTTTACGAAATGCTGGAACTAGAGCTCATCCACCCATAGCTATGTTACATCTGGACCCAGCTAGGCCACGAGATGCACAGAATCACCATATAGATGAAATGCAACCATCTCTAAAAAATCTTCTTTCATCTTGGAGTAAATTTCTTCAAGTTGGGCCCAGAGGTCCTGCTGTTTTATTGGATCTATCTCCAAGATTAGATAGCCAACAAAGAAATATGGTAGATTCAATTTTAGAAACAGTATTTCCTGGCGCACCATTGACTTGGGAATGGTTGAGCCAAGGAGGAGGGAGAGTTGATAGATTGTCAGTATGGGTTGGGTCGATTTCTTCTAAATCGAGCCATAGGTGCATCCGAGTAGGTAGAAAGAATATAATGGCTAAAATTGAAGGATTACCAAAAAAATCCGAACTTATAGGATTAAGTAAGCCCCCGCCATTTGGATCTTGGATATCCATAATTGATTCATCCTTGATAGAAAGTGGATTACAAGAATCTTGGCTAAAAAATGTTATACCTCCTGGATGTGGGCATTCATGGTTGAGATTAAAGGGCAGAAGACCCCTATTAATACATACAGAGCCATTACTTGAACATGAAAGTAGTGATGAGTTTGTTGTTTGTAGTGGAAAAGTAGTACAACATAGATTGACGGCCCCAGAGCTGCGGACCGTAGACCAAGTTGCTGCCGCGGCATTACGATATGAAATAAATAAAGTGACTCTAAGATGTAATATGGATCCAGAAATGCACCCTAAAGTCCAACGAAAATTAGATTTTGAATTGAAGGGTAAAGAAGGTTCTAAAGCATTTATGATAGATATTCACTTAGATAGAGGGCAATCTAGTCACCCCCTATATATAGTATGTAAAGAAGACAATTAAATATTTTTTAATAATAAATTATACTCCGTATGTTTCAAATAGGGACGGTAAGTCGCGAGGATGCCCATTGGGCCACTGGAAACAGTGAACACGGGGGAACCGGTATGGCAAAAGTGAATGAAGCAGAACTAGGGGATGATTTCTCCTACATATTTAGAATAGCAGAAAGTGACATCGATGGTTTAAGTCCGATATCGATTGGATTAACATCAATCAAAGGAGTTGGAGTTAGAACCTCACAGCAAATTTGTAGACTTTCAGGAATAGATGGTACAAAGTTAGGAGGATTACTTTCTACAGAAGAAAAAGATTCGATAAGATCGGCTATAGATGATTATGCCACAATTGCACCATGGTGGTTGATGAATCGACAACGTGATTTAGAAAGTAACGAAGATGCTCACCTAGTTTCCCTCGAAGTAAAATTAACACGTGATGATGATATATCTAGATTAGCAGGTATGAAAACTTACAGAGGGATGCGTCATAGAAGCGGTCACAAAGTGAGAGGTCAGCGCCTTAGGTCTAATGGTCGATCAGGAACAACACTCGGTGTTGTAAAGAAGAAATAGAGGTGATTAAGAATGGGTGATCCAAAATTTGCAAGGTCTAAGACACAAACGCCAACACATCCTTGGAAACAAGCAAGGATTGATGAAGAACATGCCTTAAAAGAAAAGTATGGCCTAAAAAAAACAGGTGGTATGAAAGAAATATGGAGAGAGAAAACTTCACTTAGGAGATATAGAAATCAAGCAATGAAGTTGATAGGAAGAGTAGATACTTCAGAAGGTCATTTCGCAAGAGAAAAGGATCAATTAATTGATTCTTTAACCAGAAGAGGATTGTTACCTGAAGGTGCATCTGTTGGAGATGTGCTTCAAATTGATGTAGATCAGATGCTTTCTCGAAGATTGCAGTCAGTTGTTTACAGGCGTGGATTAGCCCCAACAATGAGATCTTCTAGGCAATTAATCATGCATGGACATATTTCAATAGGTCCACAAAAAATGACGGTCCCAGGATATCATATAATGAAAGACGAGGAAGATGCATTACAATATAATTCAAATTCTCCCTTCATGAATGATAATTCTACATTCCGTCAGGAATTAGAAAGGTTGAGAGTGGTTGGAGTGGATGAAGATTCAGAACAACAGAATGATGAAAATCCAAGTCAGGCAACAGAAGATTTTGTTGAAAAAATTAAATCTGATGCGGCACAAGCTCCGACTGTTGAAGAAACAATTCCAAAGGAGGAAAAATAATGGGACATAAAGCAATCCTACATATTCACAGTACTTTCAATAATGTATTGATAACAGCCACTGATCTTACCGGTTGCGAAACAATCTGTAAGGTATCAGGTGGAATGGTAACCAAAGGAGGTAGTGATTCTGGCGGTCAATTCGCAGCCACAAGAGCTGCTGAAAGAATTGCTGAGATGCTGGCTGAAAAAGATTTTAATCAAGTAATTGTAAAATATAGAGGGGCCGGAGGTAATAGGTCCAACAATGCCCCTGGTGCAACTGCAGCAATTAGAGCATTAACTAGAGCAGGAGTTCAAATAACACGTATCGAAGATGTTACGCCAATTCCTACTGATGGAACAAAGAGTAAAGGCGGAAGACGCGGTAGGAGAGTATGAGGTGATTATATGGTTAAAGTGAAAATTATTAGTGAAGAAGCCAATAATATACAAATTTTGTTTACAGATACTGATAGGTCTCTGTTAAGTGGAATTAGACGTTCTCTGATGTCTGATACTCCAAAAATGGCAATAGATACAGTAAGATTTGAATTAGGTTTGGTAGAACAAGATGGTGAAGTTTGGGAAAGTACAGGACCAGTACCAGATGAAACAATTGCTCAAAGACTTGCAATGATACCAATAGTAACAAGACATGATGATTTTTACTTCCAAAGTGAGTGCCCGTCTTGTAAAGATTTAGTAGATGATCAGCGAGGTTGCCCTCAATGCTCCGTAATATATGCTTGCAAGGCATTTGGAACTGGAGAAGGTAAAATGATAACTGCAGGAGATATGAAACCCATGGGTGATGATTCCTTAAGTATCATTGAGGAATTCAAAGGAATTCCTTTAACTAAATTATTCAAGGGACAAATGGTTGAATTTTTTGCTACTGCAATAATGGGAAGAGGTCGCCAACATGCAAAATGGTCTCCAGTATGTGGAGTTGCATTTACTTCTAGGAAAATTGGAGTCATAAACAATAAAACAAAAGCAAAAATATTATGGGATTTAAATTTAAGTATAACATCTAAAGATTTCAAAGATGGTAAATTAGAAGATTATGAAAAGGTATCTCAGTTGGAAAGAGAATTAAATCATGTTGGAGAAGGGACCGAAGAAATGAGGGATTTTAAAAATGCAATTACAATTGAAGAAGTTCCAGGTGAGTTTATTTTATCATTTGAAACTGATGGATCTATGTCTCCGAAAGTAGCATTTACTATGGCTACAAAGGAACTAGCTGGTCGATTTGATTTGATATCAAAAGATATGTCTGAAGCTTTAAAATAAATGAAAGGCTTCTTTTCTAAAAGGTTGTAGCAGAGCCATGGTTGTAAGACTAGGCAGAGGACAATGTGGAGGACACATTACGCTATTTTTTACAATTGTAGATGATCATATAGAGCCCATAAATCAAGGAAGTCTGGGCGCAGGATTGTGCTTAAAGGATGGAATTGAAGTTATTTCTAGAGGAGAGGAGGGAGATTTTAGATTAGATATAAAATTTCTAAACGGAAATGGTACAAATGATCTATATGAAGACGTCATAGATGTTTTATCAGTAGATATTCCTGAGATTAAAAATTATTCATGGGAATTAAATATTAGATTTTCATTACCAACTTCTCAAGGATTTGGCATGTCTGCATCAGGAGCTATTGCGGCTGCAAGTTCTTTTCAACGTGCATTGGGAATTCCTCATGAAGAAAGTAAGCGGAGATCATATTTAGTAGCACATATCATTGAACGTAGAAGATCAACAGGATTGGGAGATACTACAGCATTGGCATCAGGAGGAGTTGAAAGGCGATTATCCGAAGGTTCCCCATATAGTGGCAATTCATTGACTAAAGGACCGGGAATGTCCGAAGGTTGGACCGAAGATATTCCACTTTTATTAGCATGGATGCCTGAAAGTGGGAAACATACTTCGGAATACATTAATGACGATATTTGGAAAGATAAAATTACAAATGCTGGATTAAAAGCTATGAAGAATATTGCCGAAGGTGAATGGAATTCTTCCAGATGGAAAGAATTATTGATTTCAGCAGAAAATTTTGCAATAGATAGTGAATTAATAATTGATTCTAAAAGATCCATAATACTGAAAGATGTAAATATAATAATAAAAGAAAATAATTTACAAAATTTTTGTAATTCGTTACTATGTATGCTTGGGAGAAGTGTGGTAATACTCCCTAAGGATATTATAAATCCTGACTTTAAAATTGATATAATTTCTAAACAATTAACTGAGCTGGGATACAAAACTGCCATCACAGAAGTTTCTAAACTATTCTGATATAGAATTTCTACTCTTTTCATGAAAATCTGATAATAAGGTAAGATCTAGTGGACTAGCATCTAATTTAGTGGCTCCATCTAATTTCAAACTTTCACAAAATCCGTGACGATAAACTATTGCACCATAGCCATATTCATTTACATATCTGTCAACTTGTTTTTGTGTTTTCTTTTTTGGAAACTTTAAATCTGCACCAAAAAAATGTTTTGCGTCAATCCATGCACATGGGTAGCCATTTATTCTTACATCATCTAAAAATAATAAATCTGGAGTTATGATGGCCCTACCTTCAGATTTTTTTTGCTCAGCGAGTAATTCTTCTTGACGTCTGAATCTAACACCCAGGGAAGTAAAATAATTACATAAAATATCTTCGAATATTTCAGCTGCAGATTGTGTTTCTGATTGATTTACTGAACTTACTTTATCATGTTCTTCCGCCAATTCAAATTCACTTTTATCTCTTTTATTAAGTTTAGAAGGATTTTTTAATGTTTCCTTAATTCTTGTTTTTGTCCAACCTCTGCCAGTAAGTACTGCACGGAAAGTATTAACAGGTGGCGCATCAAACTTTTTTGAAAGGGATATTATTCCTTGCCCTGTATCATAACGTCTTGTTAATTCATTTGAACGACTCATCAGACGCCCATGCGAATATACACTCTTTTCTTGATTTAATGCTGAACGTAAAGATAATGCTTGTTCTAAAGAAATAGGATAATTTTTAATTTTTTTGGCTATTTTTGTCACCTTTACTTCATCTAACCAACCAAATTCTCCTGGCATACTTACAATATCGCCAACTATCTTTTGAGTTTCTTTTGGAACTCCATGTGTAAGCCATTCTAATTCAATAGTAGTTGGTTCTGGCTCTATAGTATCCGGTATTCCTTGAGGGGGTGGTGATATCTGAAATCGTGATAATGCTCTTTCTACAGACTCTAAATTTTGTGAATTTAGTTTTTCATTAGATTTGTTTTGATTATCATCCCGACGCAAACGTTTCACACGTCGGTTACGATTTGTGTTTTCGCCATTAGGTTCGCTCAACGTTATCATCCACTGTAAAGTACCCCATGAACCCACCGAGAGAAATGCGTTTGTCTTTTTGCTGTTTAACTAAATGCGATAGCAGGCTCCAAGGGGAATGCAACTTTGGCTTTTCCTGCAACATCTGGGCCCTCCCCTACAGAATAAACTCTGAGTACGTCTAGTTCCAATTCATTTGCAATAAATGAGTTATTTGATGATAAAAATTTTGATTCATCGAACATATTTAAAATTAGTTTTTTATCATCTTCGGACCATGTGAAAATTTTTCCTCTTTTCTTTTTACTGCCTACAGTTAAATTAGTCCATATTTTAAATATTTCACCTCTAATCTGTTCATTTTTAAAAATTGGCAGTGATTTCAAATGATCTATTCCTTTAGATTTGAAATCGAAATATTTAGATTGTAATACAATTGCTTCTCTTGCTAAATCATACATCCATTTTGGTGCTGTTTGTATTACCATGGTTGTTATTTTTGAATCAGTATGACGTTTTGCAAGTCCTTTGACATTTCTTGAAGAATCAATTACCTTATGCAAATAATTTTCATATTCTAATACCATATCTTCATTGATTTGTATTTTATTTTCAGGTAATTGAAATTCTGCTAGTAATTCTTTATGCCCCATCCTATGCCAAAACTCTTCAGCCAAATGTGGTGTTATTGGGGCTAGCATTGGCAACCAACCTTCCAGAAATTGTAAAGCAGTTTGATAATTATTTCCTCCTCTTCGCCTATACCAATTCCAATCTGATAGCATTGTAAAATGACTTATCATAACTCCTTCACGTATACTTACATTGGACATTACATTTTGCCAATTTTCTATATTTTTGCCTAATTTAGCTATAATCCAAGGATCCATTTTATTAGGAGAATCTTTCATAGATAATGATGTATTTATTGCTTCCATAATTGATTTAATTTGTCTATGATTTGCTTCTAATACACTATCGGACCAGTCCATTCCAGCTTCTGGATTGGCACCAAATAGTATGAATAATCTAACAGTATCGGCCCCATATATGTTTACCATTTCACCCGGGCTAACAGTATTGCCAAGTGATTTGCTCATTTTTGCTGATCTTCTGGTCAATAAAATATTACAAGAAGGGCATTTCTGATCAAAAAGATCTACGTGGTAGTCGACATTACATTCAGAACAATACGGAGTTGGAGAATTTAACATTCCTTGGCAAACTAATCGGCCAAATGGTTCATCAATAGAAATCATATTTGAATCACGAGTAATTTTAGTAAAAAATCTTGCATAAAGTAAATGCATAACTGCATGCTCTATGCCTCCAATGTACAGATCTATACCATCTTTCATCCAATAATCTACAGTTTCTTTCCTGAAAGGCGATTCGGTATTATTTGCATCACAGTATCTCATAAAATACCATGAAGAATCATAGAATGTATCCATTGTATCTGTTTCCCTCTTAGCCATTTCACCGCAAGAAGGACATTTGACATTGATAAAATCATGATGATTGTCCAAGGGGTTACCGCTTTGAGTTTCATTAAAAATTACATCCAAGGGAAGTTCGATAGGAAGATCAGAGTTTGCAACTGGGACAACCCCGCATAATTCACAATGTATCATAGGGATTGGAGTGCCCCAAAATCTCTGTCTCGATAGAAGCCAATCTTTCAATCTATATTGGAATGTTCCTTTGCCTGAATTTATCTTTTCCAATTCGGATATGATAGCGCTTTTTGCATCTTCGCCTTTTAGGCCATTAAATTTTTCAATTGAAGAATTGATCATTGGACCATATCCTTCAAATGCAGAATCTAAATTCGTATCAAAATTTTTGGCGTGTTCATCAACAAGGACATTTTTAATAGGTAGATTATATTTTTTGGCAAAATCAAAATCTCTCTGATCATGCCCCGGAACAGCCATTACTGCCCCAGTACCATAGGAAGCAACAACAAAATTTCCTGCATAAATTGGTATTTTTTCCTTATTGAGTGGATTAATCGCATATCCCCCCAAGAAAACTCCTTTTTTATCTTTTAACATATTAATACGCTCAAATTCAGACATTTTTGAGCATTCATCTCTTAATTTTTCCCAACCATCGTGCCAATCTGTATTTTTACATATTTCTTCGCATAACGGATGTTCGGGAGATAGAGTTACGAATGTTGAACCAAAAATAGTATCTGGCCTTGTTGTAAAGACTTCTATTATAGAATTAGAACCAACGATAGAAAAGTCAATATTAACTCCTTTGGACCTTCCAATCCAATTACGTTGCATTGATTTTACATTTTCAGGGAATACAATATTGTCAAGGTCATCAAGTAATTGATCAGAATAATCAGTCATCCTTAGGAACCATTGTGCCATATCTTTCTGAATGACTTCTAAACCACATCTCCAACAACGATTATTCTTTACCTGCTCATTGGCTAATACTGTATCACAATCATTGCACCAATTAACTGGTGCAAACCTACGTTCGACCAAGCCTTTTTCATTTAGCATTAAAAAAATTTCTTGATTCCAACGATAATATTCGACATCTGAGGTCGTTAAAGAACGATTCCAGTCATACGAATATCCCATTCTTTCCTGATCTTCTCTAATACTTGCAATATTTCTATGAGTTACATAGTGAGGATGCCCTTGTTCTTTTTTTGCAGCATTCTCTGCAGGCATTCCAAACGAGTCATATCCCATTGGATATAGTACATTTTTTCCCATTAGTCTTTGAAATCTAGCCATTGAGTCTCCAATAGAGTAATTTCTAACGTGGCCCATATGCATATTACCTGAGGGATATGGAAACATTTCTAAACAGTAAAATTTTGGCTTTTCGGAATCTAATTTGGCTTCAAAAACTTTAGCTTTGGCCCATTCTTTTTGCCAATGAATTTCTGTTTCTTGAATATTATATTCCATCTAATTACCTCCATTAATGTCCAAAAGACTATTAAAAACCTCTTTGAATTAAAAAACAAGTTGAATTTAAGTAGGAAAGGACGGAAGAATAGAGTATTCGTTCCATATTAGTCGACCTATTATATCTGATTTGAAGTATACGCTTCTAAATATACCGTTAGACCTATCCATGACAGTCTGCTCGGAGTAAATATGCTGACAAAAGGCGAGTTTGCGATTGATATTCGAGATGATGGAGTTGAAGTATGGATAACACAAATGGGAGATTTTATGAATATGAATACTGCATTCATAGATCGCGAGGCAAAAATAGCAGTAATAATTGATCCTTTTGATAGTAATCTTTGGATTTCGGAACTTAAAAAAATAGATTTGGAACCTACTCATTTACTTTACACTCACACTCATCGTGATCATACTTGGGGTTATTCTGAGATGATAAATAATTTTCCAGAAATACTTATTTTAGGTCATGAAGAAGCCAAAGTACCTGATTTATTAGATAGTACATTATTTAATAATCAGTTATTTAATAAAGTAGATTTTACCACTACTTGGAATAATCCTCCAGATAGTGTGATTGAGTGGAATGTGGGTAAAATAAATTTAAAAATTACCCATTCACCTGGACACGCCCCTGGTCATCTTACATTTCATGGGCATGGTATTTATCATGCAGGAGATTTGCTTTTTACTGCACATTCTGGAAGAGTTGACCTGCCTGGTAGTGATCCAAAGGCACAAATTAATAGCCTAAAGTTTGCTAATGATTTACTAAATAGTCTACCCTCGGATTGGAGGTTAGTTCCTGGCCATAGATATGAATGGATTGATGGCACTACACCTGATTGGGTAACCATAAAAGATGTTTTAGAACAAAATTACTCTTTAAAAGATGTACGAAGGGGAAATTCTTAATTTTTTTTATTTCTACGTAATAATTTTTTCATTATTGTACTTTCTTCTTCTAATTTATGCTCAGGAACTCCTTCACGTATCTTCTTTAGTGCATTGATTGGTATCCATTCATCAGGAATCAACCTCCATGGAGTTACATTAGCAAGAATTCCTAACAAAATATGGCTTCCGGGAATCATAAAAATCCGTAATGGTGGAACTATTATACTTAATGTCGCTAGATCTTCTTTGGCTTTTAGTTTATCATTTTTTGATATTTTTCGACCAATAAGTAAATTTGCTAAAGTCATTGATGTATCCTTAAAATGTTCTGCTGAAATTTTAGATATATCCCATGCTTTCTCAATTGAAAGGCCCCATCCTTGTGGGTTATTAGCAACTTCCAGTAGATCTTGTTTAGATTTTTCAGGTAATGTTTTGTAAGTAATATATGATCCAGAGATAATCATTGGTATCAATCTAAAAAAATATTTTATAGAATTAAATAATCTACCCATTAAATCACTTTGTTTTATCTATTATATTAGTTTTAATATTTAGAATTTTTATCGCATTTTCTACACTACCATTTGGTAATTTTTCATCATTTTCTAATGCTGAAATAGCACCTAAAACAATATTATTAGTATCAATCTCAAAAAATTCTCGTAGAGATTCTCTAGTATCTGAGCGGCCGTAACCATCTGTCCCTAAAACAATAAAATGGCCACCTACCCATCGCTGAATCATTTCGGGCACTGCAGATATATGATCTGAGACCGCTATAGTTGGTGTTTTATCTCCAAAGCAATTCTTAACATAGGGAATTATTTTTTCTTGGGGATTCAATCTATTGTGCCGTGATGCCAATAATCCTTCTCTGCGTAGCTCACCATATGAAGTAATAGACCATAGTTCAGAATCAATATTAAATTTAGAGTTAAGAATTTCATGTGCCTGCTTAGCATATTTTAATATCGGGCCGGATCCAAGTATTCTCACTCTTGGATTACTATTATTTTTTCCTTCTACTAATTTATAACCTCCTTTAATAATTTTTTCATCTATGCCATCAGGTTTTGGAGGTTGCTGTTGATTTTCATTATAGATCATTATGTAATGAAATACGTCTAGTTCTTGCCCCCACATTTCATTCATACCATGGTTTATTATTGTGGCTAATTCATACGCATATGCAGGATCCCACGCCCTACAAGATGGTACAGTAGATGCGATGAGTAAACTATGGCCATCTTGATGTTGTAATCCTTCACCATTTAGTGTTGTACGCCCTGCTGTAGCACCCATCAAGAAGCCTCGTGCCCTTGCATCTGCTGCACTCCATATTTGGTCTGCGACACGTTGAAATCCAAACATAGAATAAAATGTATAAAATGGCATAGTTGGAGTATTTGCATGAGAATATGACGTCGCACTTGCTATCCAAGATGCCATGGCATTAGCTTCGGATATTCCTTCTTCCAATATTTGCCCACTTTCTGATTCTTTGTAGTTAAGTAACATTTTATGATCTACAGGGGTATATTTTTGACCTTGACTAGAAAATATTCCAAATTCACTAAAAAGTGGATCCATCCCAAATGTTCTTCCTTCATCTGGAATTATAGGTACAATCTTTTCTCCAATATTAGATTTCATTATTTTTCTTAATAAACGAACAAAAGCCATCGTAGTAGATACTTTTTGTCCTTTTGGCGTACCTTTATTAAAATCTGAATATACTTCTGAATTTGGTAAATTTATCTCAATCTTACATGGTTTTCTGGAGGGTAGGAAGCCTCCCAATTTTTCTCTCTGATTTATTAGATATTCAAATTCTTTTGACTCTGAATCAAAGTCACTAAATGGATTTTTTTCTAAATCTGAATCATTAACTGAAATTTCTAGCCTATCTCTGTAGGCCTTTAAATCTCCAATGTTCATTTTTTTCTTTTGGTGAGTTGAGTTTCGGCCCTCGAAGGAATCAATTCCCCAGCCTTTGACAGTGTGGGCGAGTATAACTGCAGGGCCTTCTGCTGATTCAGCAGCTTTGAATGCAGAATATACCTTGATTGGATCATGTCCGCCTCTCGTTAGGCCTAAGATTTCATTATCTGAAAGAGATTTACCGATTTTCTCTAAAGCCGCATTACTCGAAAAAAACTCTGAACGGAATAAAGCAGGCTCCAACGTACTCATTCTCTGCCAATCTCCATCATTTATTTCTTCCATTCTTGCCAAAATAATGCCCTTGGATTTTGCCATCATTAAACGGTCCCAACCAGAACTCCATAGTACTTTGATTACAGTCCAACCTGCCCCTCT
Source organism: Candidatus Thalassarchaeaceae archaeon (assembly GCA_046710875.1). Classification (GTDB taxonomy): domain Archaea; phylum Thermoplasmatota; class Poseidoniia; order Poseidoniales; family Thalassarchaeaceae; genus MGIIb-O3. Next base: position 51,072 of record JBKEHQ010000001.1, on the reverse strand, counting down.
GTAAAGGCCTTCGAATTCTTGGATAACTTTTGAATTTCCTCGAACTGGCCCGTCTAATCTCTGTAAGTTACAATTTATTATAACTATTAAATTATCTAGATTTTCCCTTCCTGCAACTGCTATAGATGCAATAGATTCTGGCTCATCCATTTCACCATCGCCTAAAAATGCAAATACTCGACTTTCAGATGTGTCTGCTAGCCCCCTCATATGCAGATATTTCCAAAATCTAGCTTGCATTACAGCAGCTAAAGGCCCTAGGCCCATAGAAACAGTTGGGTATTCCCAAAAATCTTTCATTAGCCTAGGATGAGGGTAAGATGATAATCCATCTTTAAATGCTTCTTGCCGGAAATTAGTTAGTTGCTCTTTTGAAATTCTTCCTTCTAAAAATGCTCTAGCATATATCCCTGGGCTGCAATGACCTTGAATATACAACGCGTCGCCAATTCCATTATTTTCTTTACCTCTAAAAATATGATTGAAGCCTACTTCATAAAGAGTTGCGCTTGATGAGTATGAGGATATGTGCCCCCCTATTCCATCTATTCTTCTATTTGCATCCGAAACTATTAATGCGGCATTCCATAATATTAGATTTTGAATTTTATTTTCAGATTTTAAATCTCCAGGATATGGTAGTTGTTGATTTAATTGAATTGTATTTAGATAAGGAGTTCTAGATACTCGATTAATTGGTATGGATAGATATTTGGCCTCTATCATTAATTCATGCAATAACATCCTTGCACGTTCAAGTCCGTGATTATCTACAACTGAACGAAGTGATTCTAACCATTCATCAGTTTCCTCTGAGTCCTCATCTGGTAAATTTTGATGTGGTCTGAAATTTGACAATGTATCACCTTCGGGAACTTATTATATGTACCGGATGGAATCTTAGATTTCAACTGTTAGATTAATTACCTATACAAATAGTAATTATATCTCAACTAAATAACATTCATGAATGGTTCTTAACCCAGAAATAGTTATTGCTGAGTCCCCCTCAATATGTCGTTTACCATTCCAATTATTTACTATTCGAAAAACTGTACTTCTACCAGGAATATTATTTGGGTCAACTTTTAATTCTATAAAAACAGGTTTTTTTTCTTTTATCCAATCTAATACTGCATCAACGGACATTCTAGCAATTCCGCGTTGTTGTTCTGAACTACGAACCCAATAGCCAAGATTCCAAACAGCCTTATCTGAACGAGTAATACGGTCAAATCCTATTAATCCAAGAACAAAATTATCCCACACACGTATGATGACCCAATGATGTAAGATTCCTTTTCTACCTTTTTCTTCTGTTTCATTAATAAAATTAGAAATTTGTGAATATAATGGTTTTTCAGATACTATCCAAGGCATTGCCCAACTGACTTCTGGCCATGTTTCTTCGTAAGCTTCTATCAAGTCTGAAAGATACTCTTGTGTTGCAGGTCGTAAAATTAAATTATCGTTTACCCTTATTGAAGATGTAGTTCTAGGCATACTAATTAAGACGAATGTGTTGATGTACATCATATCTATGTAGAAATTTGTATATTATGGCCTTAACTTTTGTTTTGCTTGTATTACGTTTGGATCATTGGGTAGATTTTTATAGGCCAGAGATATCATTTTGTCTACAGCATTTCTTCTTCCTATCGTATCTAAAAGTTTGCCTATTGGATACATTAAATTGGTTTGATTGCCTAAATGGGGCCCTACATCATCAATTATAACGGTGGCTTGTGCAATATTTTTATCAATAGCTGCCCTCATTGCTGATAAGACCTGGCCTTTAAGTTCTGAAAACATCCACTCATCTTGTTGCTTCCATGGCCAATATGATATTTTATTATCTATTGAATTAGATAATATTGAATTTTCATCAATTGATGGAATCACTGGTGCTGAAGGTAGTGTAACTATTTCATCTTCGGCATTATTATCTTCTTTTTCTATAAGAATATTTTCAGATTTTATAAATGGAGGTAGGTCCAATGGTGCAGATGGAATGGTAGAAAAATTGTTATCTGAATCTATTTTATCAATTATTGGCTCCTGCTCATTATTCTCATCATTAAAGAACGCCTCCTCATATTCATCAACGTCGCCATCGCCATCAAAATCTGCAGCTTCAAGAATTGCAAGTTCACTAATTTCTTCAGTTATTTGATCGGCAGATATTATCTGTACATTGTCCGGAGTTCCAGAAGTTGGTTTAATTAGTTCAACTGGCGTATACTCAACTTCTTCGATTACCTCAGCTTGTTCTACAGGAATTTCGAACTTAACAGATATTGATGGAGCATCTTCGGGACTTAATTGATAATCTTCTTGTTGTTCATCTTGTTTTGGCATTTCAATAGTACCTTTTGTCATGGCAAAACTTGGCTTGCTACTCAAAAATACTTCTTCTTCTTCGGTATATTGATTTACATCTACTGTGACATCATCCATTTTGAATGTAGCTTTGGACCAATCTATTATTTCATCTTCTTTCTCAACGTCAAATTCATCCATTAATTGATCAAATAATGAATTTTTTTCAGATTCTTCAATATTAGATATCTGTTCATGACTAGGTTTATTCAATTGATAAGAGCAAGATTTGCATATTTCTGCCTTTTTTGAGTTTTTGTGTTGGCATAAAGGGCATACTGTTTCACCAGTATTATCTTTTTTCCAATTTTTAAATCGGTCCCACATACTACCACTCCCCCCCCCTAACACCCACCGTCGCGGAAACATTGCGTATAATTATCACGGGATTATGATACTATTATTTCTTTAAATTTGTTGAAATCTATAATGCATAACATTGACGATGAGGACACCTTGGCATCAATAGGAGATGTGTTATGAGTAATCATGAAAACCCAATATCACTCAATTCAGGTAATGGAAATTTAGCGAAAGCAATAGTTTCACAGAAAGAAGGTCATTGGAGTGTTCCAGAAGGAACCATATTAGCATCAAGAGTCGATAGGTTAGCAGCATTTGTATTAGATGTGATATTGATAAACACAATACTTCTACTTATTACAAAGAAAAAAATCTTCTATGCATGGAGTATTAGTATGTGGCTTTCGACTGATGTTCATTATTCCATTATGATGGCTTTTGTTATTTTCAGTGGCCATTGGCTTTATTGGAGATATTCAGGAATTTACTTATCTAGGTCAATGGGACAGAAATTATTTGGATTGGCCATTGTTGCTGATGATGGTTCTGAAATGACGAGCGAAATGTGGGATAAAAGAGTTCTAAATAAGTTAATATATCTGATTCCAATAATTGGATGGTATAGAGGAATATACGATTTGGCCAGTATCTCACATCGGCATACACATCAATCAAATATCGATTTGAAAGTCAATAGTATCGTTGTAAAGACATACTCATTACCGCCATTTAATCGTAAGCATATCAAATAGGTGAACTTATGGAAGAAATGATAAAACATGTTTTATCAGGTAATTGTATAGTTTATCCCACAACAACACAACCTGCATTAGGATGTATTCTTGATTCAAAAGCATTAGATAATTTATATAAAATCAAAAATAGAGATAGTTCTTTACCACTAAGTATCGGAGTTGCGAATATTGGTCAAGCTAGATCGATAGTTGATGTCCCCAATGATGTATTGGACATCTTACAATATTTTCCTGATGGTTCTCTAACAATAATACTGAAAGCCATTGAACCACTTGATCCACGTTTAGGAGGATATAAAGTAGCAATTAGATTCTTAGCTGATAAAAATGCAAAGAGGCTTTTAGAGAAAACTGGACCTTTGACTGCAACAAGTGCCAATAAAAGTGGCGTGGGACCATCATTGAATTGTAAAGCAGCAGCAAATATATTGACGACTCCAGAAAATAAAGTAATGGGGCACTCAGGAGAATGTTTAGATAAAATACCCAGTACTTTGATATCATGGCACACTGTCAGTGAAACACTTGAGTTGTCGAACATTGACATATTGAGAGAAGGAATAGTAAGTTCAAAGGAGATTCTAAAATGGTGGATGAAGCAGACCTCAAGCAATGGAGAGACGCTGGACACGTAGCTCGTAGAACTTTAGAAGGCATCAAAGGCGAAATTATTGAAGGAAAATCTTGGTCTGAGGTAATAGACTCTGCTGAACGTTTTATCAGACGTCATGGAGGGCAAGCGGCTTTTCCTGTAACAATTTCTGTAAACAATATAGCGGCTCATTACACTACAAATCATTCTCAAGACCCCATGGAAGAATGGGAAAAGGGAATGGTTTTTGAAAATGGAGACTTGGTCAAATTAGATGTCGGAGTACATATCAAAGGAGCAATAGCAGATAATGCAATAACAATAGAAGTTGGATCTCAAGGAAAACATACTGATCAAATAAAAGCTGCCAAAGAAGCAAGAGATGCCGCAATTGAAAAAATGCACCCAGGTACACCTTGGCATGAAATTGGTGCAGCTGCTGGACAGGTTACAAAGGATGCAGGATTTGAGCCGATTAGAAATCTTTGTGGGCATCAAATGGAAAGATGGAACTTGCATGCAGGATTATCGATTCCTATGTATGATTGTGGACCAAATAATCCTAGTTTCAAAGGAGTTGTGGAAAAAGGTGGTTTATATGCCGTTGAACCTTTTAACACCACAGGAGAATCTGGAATGATTGAAAATGTTGCCCCTAGTGGCTCATCTAATATCCTAAGAGTTACTGGAGATGTAAAAATTCGTAAAGCACTTAGTAAAGGGAAGTTAAAACCCCTTGGGGCTACAATGGCTAGGTATATTGAAGAGCGATATCAAACACTTCCATTTGCTGAAAGATGGGCATATCCTTTATTGGAGAAACCATTTCCTGAGGAAGATGGAGAATCTTTGAATAAAAAATGGAATGCTTTAGTTAAAAAATTAACTTCAATTAGATTCCTAGAAGTATATCCTGCATTAAAGGATGTTGATGGAGGTTTTGTTGGTCAGTATGAGCATACAGTATTGGTGACCGATGGAGGCCCAGAAATATTGACCGTAGCTTAAAAAAAAATACATTTCCTCTAGATATATCTAAAAAATTAACTATTTTCACAAAATGATTAATTATTACCTTCTTGTATCAGTAACCGTACGGGGCCGTAAGGTTCTCGCTGAGTGCATCCCATCCCCTCGCTTTTATCTCTCGCCCTGTACACTCAAATTAACTAATCTCAGATGGTGTATTTTTCCTATCTTCAACAGTTCCAAATACAGTTACAGCCATTATTGACAGTAAAACCAAGAATATTCCAATTGTTTGTTTTATTGAAGGATTCTCAGATAATAATATTACTCCCCAGATCAGAGACAGTATTGGTTGAAGAAGTACGGCAAATGAAGTATGAGCAGCAGGTAATCTAGGTAATGCAAATGCTATGGCTATCCAGCCCGCAACTTGACAAGTTAACGCTAATATAATGATCCAACCATGCCCAGGCCATATAAATTCAAAATCAATTGGTGCAATTGAAATTGAAGATAGTGGCATAAATCCCAGTACAAGTAATCCTAAGGCTGCACCTAAAGTAGCATCCAATTGAACATTTGCTGCTGGAGCTAATTCTCTATTTGAAAACCTAAATATGACTAAGAATGTAGAATAAAATATTGCTGCAGCGATTCCGAAAATAACGCCTTTTATTGGATTTGATCCAAAAGCATTGGCATCAGATATGCCTGAAATTAAAAATAGCCCAAATAATACAACTGGAAGAGAAAATAAGATTGCGGGATTGGGTTTTTCTCCAAATAACTTCCAAGATACTATGGTTACAATTATGACTTGTGAGTTTCCTATAAGAGTTGCGATTCCAACGCCAATAAATTTCATAGAACTAAAATATGCTAACATATCAGGTGCCATTAATAGACCGGCCGAGAAAGCAATTAATCGAGTTTTTTTAGTTCTATTATCATTTTTTCGAAAAACTATTACTATTATAAATAGTAATGGAAGTGCATATAACATTCTAAAAAATGCACCAGTGACTGGATTAACTTCCGAAAACATATAGAATATTGGCGCAAAAGATATTGCAACAGCACCCAATAGAGCAATTGACATAACCTTTCGATCGGAAATGTCCGACAAAATAAGTCACCTTATTCTGATTTACTTAAAGAAATCATTTCTTGTAACTCGCCACTTTCGTATAATTCCAAAGCAATGTCTGAACCGCCAATCAATTCACCATTTATGAATATTTGAGGCATTGTGGGAAAATCTGACCAGGCGCATACCGATGGTATTGCACGAGGATCGGCTAGAATATTCACACTTGCGTAAGGTTTTTCTAATTTATTTAGAACTGAAGCAGCACGATTGCTAAATCCGCAACGAGGTTCTTCTGGCGTTCCCTTCATAAAAAGAACAACGCTATTTTTATCCACTATATCTTGTAATTCTTCTGGCGTCCAATTAAAATTCATTTTATTCACTCCTATTTTTCCCTTCTTATATGAACTCCGAAGAATTCTACATCATCGCCGTGTGGGTCAAAGGCGGTTTCCCCACTTTTCTTTGCTTGATCAAATGTCATACACTTTAAATCTAAAGCGTGTACTATATTCTGAGTAATAAATTGTTTGAAATGATTTAAAATTGGACGTTGTCGTTGTAATGGCCTAATACCTTCGTATTGATTAGAAATAATTCTGACGTGAAAGTGATCTCCACTTTTATGTAAATCTGTGACAGAAACATCTGCATCGGGAACAACCTTGAGAACCTCATCAACAACCCATTGTTCGGTTACCATTGTATGTTACAACAGGAGGTCACTATTGAATTCTTGGTGTAGAAATTTATTTATTGATGGCTGCATGTATAAAATTAAGATTTGCTTTGATTGTACCCTGATCATTTATCAATCCTGATCCAACCACGGCTATATCTATCCCCCAATCAGAAACTATTGCTGCATTATGATTTTTTATACCCCCATCAATCATCAGTTTTGTTTCATAACCTCCTGAAGATATTTGATTATCTATGGCATTTCTAAAATAACGTACTTTGCCCTCAACTTCATCCATAAAAGATTGCCCCCCTTTACCTGGAACTACTGACATAACGAGGATTAGATCTAAATTAGGAAGTAAATGAATTATTTCAGAAGGTTCAGTACTAGGATTAATTACACAACCTACTTGTATTCCATAACCGTGTACATCAGTTATCAATTTTTCAAAATTTTCAACTGCTTCAAAGTGTGCTATAATCATATTTACGCCCGCTTTAGCATATTGCTCCCACGTTTCTTCTGCATTATTTATCATTAAATGGCAATCAATAAATATGTTTGGGCCCAATCTATCTCTGACAGAACGAATTAGTGCTGGGCCAAATGTTATGGTACGGTTAATTACCCAGTTACCGTCCATAACATCCATATGAATCCATTTTATTCCTGCTTCTACGGCTTCATCTAAAGTTTTACCAAGTTCACAAAAGTTTGCAGTTAGAATGCTAGGGGTAATTTCCAAAATAATGACCTCGCTTGGATACTATGCAATAGATGGCGGTAAATGAATTTGACTAAATATACTTGATTTCAAGACACATGTTGATAGGTTATCAATGCCTCGACTGTGATGTAGGTGTAATAATGGGCCAAGTTATAGATGTAAACGATGCAGATTTTGATATGATTACGAATGGTAATGAATGGGTATTGGTTGATTTTTGGGCTCCTTGGTGTGGACCTTGTAAGATGATTGCCCCTGTATTGTCAGAAATTGCACAACAACGTGACATTACAATAGCAAAAGTAAATACTGACACAAATACATTAACGCCTGGAAAATATGGAGTTAGGGGTATTCCGAATCTACTACTATTTCATAATGGGAAAGTAGTAGAGCAAATGACTGGTGCAATGCCTAAACCTGCTATGGATACTTGGTTAGATCGTCATATGTCTTAATCTAGCATTCTTTAATTTCTTTAACCTAATTTCGTTTGTTACTCCTACTTCCCTAAGTAATCTTGACCTTAGGGCTTCATGGATCCACATTCCTTCAGTAAGTTCGAGCATCAATCCTCGCTCAATAATTTGAGATGGAGGCTTTCCACTAAAGTCTGCTGCATCGGCTAGAATCTTCCAAGGAACTGGTCGATCGGATACTGCAAGAAGAGCCAGTATTTCTCTATGATCTTTCGGTAATACATTCAGGATTTCTTCGTCCAAAAATCTCAACCAATCATCATGTAATATCTGACCATATAATTCTAATAATTCTAAAGCAAGAGGATGCCCCCCCGTAGCTTGATAGATTTCCGCTATAGGGGCATTTTTTGATAATGGTAATGTATTAAGCCAGACAGTTATTTCTTCAACAGAAAGTCCTGAAAGTGTAAATTCATTTACACGATTACGGGTATGTACGTCTCTACGATCGTAAAAACTTAAATTTTTTCTAGATATCATCAAGAGGCGAATATTTGTATCTTCAGCAATTTGTAATAGCATTCCAAAAAAATTCTGCCCGGACAAATCAATGTTATGTACATCATCTAAAATTATAAGAATTTGATTAATATTATCTTTTCTAAGATTTTTTTTATCCAATAAATGGGCTGTAACTCTACGCCTGTATAAATCTAAATTAAAGTCCATTCCTGGTTTAAGAGGTATTGTCTCTAAGACACCATATGGGTCCTGTGATTTATCTGGTGAACGTATACCGAAGCGATGCAATATACTAGTAGCTATTCCAAGTGTTGTGTCCCAAGGTTGACAAGGATAATACATAACTTCTGTTTCTGGATTATTGTTTAAAACATCATCAATCCAAAACGATACTAAAGTAGTTTTACCACAACCAGCTATACCTGATAGAACAAATAAAGGTGTTTTGGATTTGTACCATTTACTTATTCCATCTTTTTCGAGTTTTCGCCCATGGACAGTCCGGGTATCAGGAGGACGAGTATGATATGTTGAATGGGCTCCAGATAACATACTAATTGAGCCGGGTTTTGTATTTTCATCTGAATTAATTATTGTCCCAAATCTAATGTCTCCAAAATTAAGAACGCCTTCATGTTGTGCATGCATTAAGATTTGTAGTAGTGTAAGATTCGCTTTTAGATTCAAAGATGCTTCGTCTGCTCTTATTTCAAGGAGATTATTATCTCGTCCCCTGAGCAATACTTTTGTCGAACGAAGTTGAGGCATCTTCTCGGAAATTGCATAACGCCCGTCATCAGATAATTGCCATGTTTTTTGCCTTCGGTCATCTCCCCTGATTGACCTCGTATGTTCGGTTGCCCATCCTTCAGAAATAATATCTCTCATTGATCTGGACACATTTGGTGGATGTAATGCACAAACTTCTGCTATTCCAGGTCTTGTCATTTCATATGTTACTAAATAATGATCAGCTTGGTGATCTTGTTCCCATAAATGAAGTAAAATTCTATCTGTCACAGAAATGTTGACGCGGACATCGCTGCTGACCATTGATTTGCGCGAATCATAATCTACCATCAATAGTTCGGAAATTTGATTCTATTTTGAAAGAAGATGTTTAATTAAGTCAATTAATTAAGACTCTATCCGTAACCTATGTGTCTTAGAACAATCTCGGAGGTTCGTGTCTGCTTACTCAGAATTGATGGATAAGATGAAAGAGATTGATTTAATAGAACAAATTGGTGGATTATTAAGCTGGGATCAGGAAGTAATGATGCCTCCGAATGCTTCGATTTTGAGGGCGGAACAATTAGCATGGCTATCTTCTAGTGGTCATCTTAAAATGACGGATTTGCGAATTGGTGAACTCTTAATAGAATTAGAGAATGATGAGAAATTAAATGAGGTTCAATCTGGTAATCTAAGATTAATCAGAAAATCATATGATAAAGCGACAAAATTACCTACTAAATTTGTTATTGAGGTCGCAAAGCATAGATCTAGGTCCATGGTAACATGGACTGAGGCACGTGCGAAAGATGATTTTTCAATATTTAGAGATGACTTGAAGAAAATGATAGATTTAGTTAGGCAAGAGGCGGATTATTTAGGATATGAAGAATTACGATATGATGCTTTACTTGATAATTATGAATCCGGACTCACTGTGTCCAGATTAGACCCATTATTTGCTAACTTGAGAGAAAGTGTTGCTCCACTGATTAAATCTGTAATGGACAACGGCAAGAGGCCTAACATGGAATGGGTTGAAAAGAGTACTTGGAATCAACGAGGACAAGAATTCCTAAGTCAAAAGGTCTCTGAATCAATAGGTTTTGATTTTGATGCCGGCAGAAGAGATTCTTCTACACATCCATTTTGCGGAGGGCCTAATCCTGATGATGTACGATGGACAACTAGGTACTCAGAGACTGAACCGTTTGGTTCCCTCTATGGTTCAATGCATGAAACAGGGCACGGCCTATACGAACAAGGAAGGCCAAGGGCATTAGATTTTCAACCAGCAGGAAAGGCAAATGGCCTTGGAATTCATGAAAGTCAGAGTAGATTATGGGAAAATCAGATTGGTAGATCTTTGGCATTTTGCGAATGGTCGCTACCATTGTGGGCAGAAAGTTTTCCTGATAATATGATAGATGTTACTCCAGAAGATCTTTGGCGTTCAGTGAATTTAATAGAGCCTAGTTTAATTCGAGTTGAGGCTGACGAAGCAACCTATAATCTCCACATAATGATAAGATATGAAATAGAAAAGATGTTGATTAGTGGAGATATAGAAGTTGATGATTTACCAAAAGTATGGAATAATATGTATGAAGAATTTTTAGGTGTTATTCCACCTAATGATACATTAGGGGTATTGCAAGATGTTCATTGGTCAATGGGTGCATTTGGTTATTTCCCAACTTATACGTTGGGTAATTTGTATTCTGCTCAACTTTTAACTTCTGCAAGGAAAGACTTGGGAGATTTAGAAAGTCAAATTAAAGAAGGAGATTTTTCATCATTGTTAGATTGGATGAGAGAAAATATACATTCCAGAGGAAGTATTCTGGAACCCGCTTTACTGATAGAAGAAGCCACCGGTTCACCACCATCGTCTGATGAATTTATAAATTATTTAAAAAATAAGATAAAAGATCTTTATGGAATATAAATTTAACACAGGGAGTCAATATTATGGAATATATGAGATTAGAAGATATCTCTTCATTTGTACGTAGTTTGAATAGTGAATGTACAGTAATTAGTAATCATGATGATTATCTAATAGTCGGTTCAAAAGAAGGATTATTGATTTGTTGGTCTATAAATTCAGGAATTGAGAAATGGAGAAATAAGTTTGAAGGCCCATGTTCGGAATTAATTGTTTTTGAAAAAAAAGTATACTTGACTGAAGAAGGTAATGTGCACTCAATTGATTTGTTAGAAGGTAAAATTTTATGGAGTTTAAAATTAGAAGGTTTGAGTGATTTTGTCCAAGTGAATAATGGTGATATTTGGGTTAGTTCCTCAATATATGACCTACATATTTCTAACTATTCTGAATCAATAATATGGCATTTAGATCAAAATGGAAAAATTATAGAAAAGTGGATTATAGAAGGTAAGCCGTGGTTTTTCTGTTCAACAAAATATGGAGTATGCGTAGGACTTAGTAGACCCAAATGTGGATATGGGAAAATTATACCCGGAAAAAAAGTCGAATATGTATCATTAAAAAATGAAAATCCAATTACAGCTGGATTTAAAAAAGATCAAATTATTTACCTTGGGCATAGTAATGGATTGATTACAGTATTAAACAAAGATGAAATTCAGGAAGTAAAAATAGGAGATTATCCGGTAAAGGCAATAGAAGTTATGAAAGATATGGTTATTGGATTAGAATCTGGAATGATATACTCTAAAGAAAATAATTGGGAATATAATGTTAACGGAATTATAGATAAAATTGTCAATGGCCCATTGATTGAGAGCATTGATTGTTTATGGGTCTCGACTTGGACAACTAATTCCATAATTAGCATAATTGATGTTGATTCAGGGGCATTAAAATATCATATAAAACATAATTCAAGAATAAGAAAAATGAAAAGTAATGGTGAAATTTTAGTCCTTGGCGATTCTGAAGGTAAAATTTTCTTAATCGAAGAAAAGGTATTGAATCGTCGCTTGAAATCCTCAAATAAATTTGTAGTAAATGATGAAAAGAGGTCACTGCTCAAAGAGAGAATAAGAAAACTTCGTGATTAAAAAATTTCAGTGGAAATTAACGTAATTGGAGGGGCATTTCCAGTGTACTGCGGCTTTATTGCCGAAACATTTAAAAGCCAGGCATCTCCCTATTTGCCTTGCTGCTCCGAGGGAGTGGTGTGGAGACGCTTCGGCTAATCCGCGGGCCACAAAAACCGAGCCTCAAATTTGGGGTAGTAAAATCGATTTCTGAAAAGAAATCGAGGCAATAGTCGAGATCACCTGTGGGTGATTGAGACGGCGGTAGAACTGAAGTGGAAATATCCAAACGAAAGAATGGAAAAATAAACAACAGGGGCTGAGGAAAACAAAACCGAACGTTTAGGCGGGGAAAACAAAACCGAATCAGATACCATACCGTAGAGGTACACACAAGAAGGGGGAGGAGACAATCCTGAGTTGTGTCGTGAGGAACAATCAAGTAAAATTGAAAGAGAAACACGCAAAAACGAGCGCGATTAAAATCGTGGAGTGTAATGGTACTAGTTTTGTGAAAAGAACCAGTGAGAATTGGTAATAGAAACAAAAACGGCAAATGAAAAAGTAATTTATCAAAAGTCGGAAAAGATGGAAACATCAAACAAAATAATCCTTAGTGGATTATGAGTAGCTACCTGGGAAAATTAAACGTCTTACGACTAAAATGGAACCAGACCCTGCGGAGTATTCAGAGAACAACGCCCCCCCATAGGCGTTGTTCTCTGTTGCTCCCAACTTGGTTATCTTCGCCCAATATTATTTTATTTCTTTGGCCCTGTCATATCTTTAGCAACTACCCAATCATTGAATTGTTTATCAGTTAAGAGTTCTAACTTAATTGCACTCTGTCTTAATGTTAGGTTGTTTTTATGTGCATGTTTGGCTATCTTGGCTGAATTATCATATCCAATGTGTGAATTTAGCGCTGTAACTAACATTAAAGAATTTTCAAGGTGTTTATTTATCTGACTTTTGTTTGCAGTAATACCAATAATACAATTATTTGTAAATGAATTACAGCAATCAGATAAAAGATTGATGCTGTGAAGAAGATTATGTATCATCATTGGCTTGAAAACATTTAATTCGAAATTACCCTGGCTGCCTCCAATAGATATTGCAGAGTTATTACCCATAACTTGGCAACAAACCATCGTCATTGCTTCGGCTTGTGTAGGATTTACTTTACCCGGCATTATGCTAGATCCAGGCTCATTGGCTGGAAGAGATAGTTCGCCAAATCCACAGCGTGGACCCGATGCTAACCAACGTATATCATTTGCAATCTTCATTAATGATACTGATAGTGTGTTTAATGCCCCAGATGCTGAAACTACTGCATCATGTGCTGCCAATTGTGCAAATTTATTGTTAGCTGTTTCGAATGGAAGTCCTGTTTTTTCTGCCATTTTTAGAGCGACTAGTTTTGCGAAATCAGGATGGGAATTTAATCCGGTTCCTACTGCAGTCCCACCTAGGGCCAATTCAAATAGATCAGTTAGTATAAATTCAATCCTCGTTATATCTGCATTTAGCATAGCAACATATCCACTAAATTCTTGGCTAAGAGTTAATGGAACTGCATCCATAAGGTGTGTGCGTCCAATTTTTATAATACCATCAAATTCAATTACTTTCTTTTCAAATTCAGATTTCATAAATCTTACCGAAGGTAATAATTTATGATATATTTCTTCTCCTGCAGCTAAATGCATAGCAGTTGGGAATGTATCATTACTTGATTGTGCCATATTTACGTGGTCATTTGGATGTACAGGTATTTTACTTCCTAAAACGCCATTAACCATTTCAATTGCCCTATTTGCAATTACTTCATTAGCATTCATATTTGTTTGGGTACCAGAACCAGTTTGCCAAATACGAAGAGGGAAGTGATCATCTAAATTTCCAGATATGACCTCATCACAGGTACTGACTATTAATTTACCAATTTCTGAATTTAACTCTCCTAACTCAATATTAACTTCAGCTGCTGATTGTTTTAATATTCCAAATGCCCTTATTATTGATCGAGGCATGATATCATCACCTATTTTGAAATTTATTAAAGATCTTGCAGTTTGTGCTCCATAATATCGATCTGCGGGCACTTCAACTATTCCCATAGTATCGACTTCTTCTCTTATTTTACCAGTGATTAATTTAGGACTTATAGAAGATATATCAGTTGCTTTGACTATCTTTGGAATTTTAGAGTCTAATGATTCGGAAATCATTTTACAAATAGTTGCTGAACGCCCAGTATCTTTACCCTTACCGACATTTAAATCTAGTTTTTTAGCAATATCTTCTGGTAAACTGATAGTTATTATTCTTCGATCTCCAGCGTGGTGCTTTCCCATACATAACCCAGTTAATAATTATTAATAAACTATATTATTATATGTTAAATTAAATATTATTGAACTAAGCTAATCTTTTTACTGATATTATTTGTTGGGGTGTGTCTGGCTTATCTCTAAAATTAGTAGATTGGTTTTCAATTGCTTTTACTATATCCATTCCTTTTACTACTTCGCCAAAAACTGCATGTTTACCATCTAACCATGGAGTTGAAACGGTTGTTAAGAAAAATTGTGATCCGCCAGTATTTGGCCCTGCATTTGCCATAGAAAAGAGTCCGGGTTTATCATGTGTTTTTGCAAGCGCTGAAGCCTCACAGGGTATTTGCCATCCTGGGCCACCTGTACCTGCAGCTCTGCTTTCGGGGTCTTTTGATTTTGGACAACCTCCTTGAATCATAAAATCTTTAATTATTCGATGAAAATGTAAGCCATCATAAAAACCATCATCTACTAACTTTAGAAAGTTGGAGGTTGTTTCTGGACAATCCTCGGTATAGAGTTCAATCTGTATTTCCCCTAGAGTTGTAGTCATTGTAACATAAGTCATATTATGTAAGGGATGGAATAAGGTTATTGAGTATAACGGTTATTACCATATAATATTGGAAATTTTACTATGAAATAATTGAGCCAAGAAGCGTATTAGATGGTACTTGTAAAAGTTGTACTGTACCATCAGATTCTAATGCCCCTAGAATTAGAAATTGGGATATGAAACCATTTGGGAGAGTTTTGTCTCCTAAGTTAATTGCCCCTACTACTTTACGACCAATTAATTCTCCTCTTGAATAGTTAGTAACCTGTGCTGAAGTCCAAAGTATACCAATTACAGGACCAAAATTCACTTTTATTTTATATGAAGGTTTTTTCATTTCAGGAAATTGTTCAACCTCTAATACCTCTCCGACCCTCATATCGAGAGAAAAAAATCCTTGTATCCCTAAATATTCTTTTTTGGGGATTTTTTCAGGAAGATATGGAAGTTCTTCCGTATCTATACGATGCTGGGACATTTATTTCTCTCCAGAAATATCTGATCTAAGTACTAGTGGGATTAGAGGAATATTAGATTCAGCAAAAGCTTCGATTCCTCCTTCTTGCCTATCTAGTATAGTTATACAACCTACAACTTTACAACCTATATCTTGAAGAATTTTTGCAGCTTTAAGTGCTGAACCGCCGGTTGTAGTAACATCTTCAAGTAAAATAATATGTTCACCTTTAGTGATACTTGCTCCCTCAATTCCAGGAGGATTTCCAGTCTTCCTTCCTCCTCTACCTTTTGGCTCTTTACGAATAATAAATCCTTTTAATTTGGAGCCCTTTGCTGCTTTAGCAATGGCTATACCCGTCAATGGAACAGCGCCCAATTCTAGTCCTCCAATGGCATCTACTCTATCAAAATCGTTGATGGCATCATGAATCAATATTCCCAATAAATGGGCACATTCCGGATTCATCATAACTGGCTTCATATCAAAAAAATGAGGGCTTTTACGTCCGCTTGCCAATGTAAAATGTTCATTTGGAGAATATAGATATGCCAGTTCTTTTATTTTATTGATAAGGTTTAATTTTGCTTCATTGATTGGAGTCATCTGTACATTACCTTAATCCGGGAGATGTAAGAGTGGCAAGAACGTTATCCTAAATAAGTCTCAAAAAGGGCATTATTACAGTCAATGTTCTTGTGCGGCCTAGTGTGGTCGTGAATTATATGACTGGACGGGGGGTGACGGAATGTCAATAAAAAATTCGGTAACTGAAACATATGATTCTGAAATTCTAGAGGGAGAAATTCAGAGGTATCAGCAATGGCTAGATGATAAGACTGAAGAAGTATATAATTTGGCATCAAGGGCTAAATTAAAAAACTTAGACTTTGAAAATTATATAGAAATTCCAAGGGCTTCTGATCTCGCGAGTAGGACTGAAAAACTTCTTCAGAAAGATTACTTGAAAGATCTGTCAATCGAACATGACTTAAGAAAACTATTGAAAGAACATGATAGGGAAACAGCATCAATAAAGATAGGGGTTGATGTTGCAAAAAGTAAATTTGAGGAAACTAAAGATTTGCAAATATCAATTGACTGTGGTTTGAGAGTTGGATTAGCCGTCCTCACTGAAGCTGTTTTAGTAGCCCCATTGGAAGGTATTGGAGATGTTAGGATTCTAAACAATGTTGATGGCTCTGAATTTCTATCTATAGACTTCTGTGGCCCTATTCGTGCTGCAGGAGGGACTGCACAAGCACTCGGTGTGCTAATTGGCGATATGATACGGAGAGAGTTGGGTGTCGGCAGATATATTCCAACCACAGATGAAGTTGAAAGAGTCAAAGAAGAATTTGGACTTTATCGTGTTGGATTACAGTATAAACCGCCCCCCGAAGAGATTGAGACAATTGTTAGAGCATGTCCAGTTATGATTAATGGAGAGGAAACAGAAAAAAATGAATGTGCAGGTTTCAAGGAAGTTCGCAACGTAATAAATTCTAATGGGACATCCAGGACAAGGATAAGGGGTGGAGTGATGTTAGTCATTGGAGAAGGTTTGTGCCTTAAAGCTCCAAAAATCAAGAAACATGTAGAAAGATTAAAAATTACAGGATGGGAATTCATCTCAGATTTTGCTAATAAGGGAAAAGAAAAGGAAAAGGATGTAATTTTTGAGTCCAGAAATATTCCAAAAATTACCAGATATATGGATGATGTTATTGCTGGGAGGCCAATTTTTGGAGAACCTGGAGAACCTGGAGGGTTTCGGTTACGATATGGTAGAAGTAGAGTTACTGGATTAGCAGCAGCAGGAATTAATCCAATTACTATGGAAGCGATGGGTGGATTTTTATCTGTTGGGACTCAGATGAAAATGGAAAGACCTGGGAAAGCGTGTGCGGTAACTCCGTGTATAGAAATTGATGGCCCATTAATATTAGAAATAAATGGAAATTTTAAACTAATTAAAACTCTTGAAGGATGGAAAGATACTGAGAATAAGATACATTCCATATGGGATTCGGGTGAAATATTATTAGGATTTGGAGAATTCCTAGAAAATAATAAAAATTTAGTACCATCTTCATATTCGAAGGATTGGTGGGCTGCTGACCTTGCAGAAGCTTTAGATCACCCTGATAAAATTATCTCTTTAGCCAGTATTTTAGGAATAAATAAGAAAAAGTTTCCTTTAGGTATTCCTTTTACAGGGGCCATTAATAGAGGAGGAGAGAGACAAATTGATAGGAATTGGCGTAAAAGAGAATGGATTAATTTTTTACGAACATATCAGTTAAATTGGGATCAAGTATGTAAGATATCAGAAAATTTTGGCACAGCAGTTCCTCCACCATGGAATATTTGGTGGTCTGATTTACCAATTTCAGTGATTCCAATATTGGTTGAAGAATTACTTAAATCACAAGTTAATAAAGGTAAATTACGACTAAATAATGTTGTTAAAAATTGGAATATTGGTAATGAATTGGAAGGATTGATTCCTGACGAAGTAATTAATCAGTTCCCCAAAACATCTGAAATAAAAGTACATGGAGTCATAAAATGTGCGTTAATGACATTGGGATTAGAGCATCATCATCAGGGTGCAGACATAATCATACCTCGTTATTGGGAAGGATTACTTTATGGTCTTGGATTAAAAATTACTAATAATAAAATAATTAAAAATTCTGATTATGAGCCTTATGTTAAGGATAGATTATCAAAATTAAAAAGTTCTATTATTATAATTGATGAAGAAAATGAAAGGTCTAAAATTCTTAGAGAAAATAGAGAAGAAGCCAGGCGAGAAGCCACTACAAGGGCAATGCAATCTGGATTAGAGGCATCTGAGACAGAAAAATCTGGAGAAATAGCAGCAAGTAAAATAATTGATAATGGGCCAAGCGACATGCAAATATATCAGAATGCAATGAAATTGATAGATGATGATGATGTAGATAAAACATTATGGTTAGTAAGAAATTTATCTTCTATCCGGTGGGAAGATGCAGTTCCTTGCAGAATTGGAGCAAGAATGGGTAGACCTGAAAAATCTGGAATTAGAGAGATGAAACCAATGGTACATTCATTGTACCCTATCGGAGGATCTGGCGGGCCGCAGAGACTAATGCAACAAGCATCCAATAAAGTATCAATAACTGTGGAAATGTCTCCAAGAACGTGTAAAAAATGTGGAAAGAGTTCAGGGCATATAATTTGTCATAATAGAGTTGATCAATCTGATCCCATTGAATGTGGAGGAAGAACTGTAGTAAGAAATAATAAAAATCAACAACGTAGAAGGCTAGGAGAAAGAACTAATGTACCCATAGAATCGATACTAGAAGTGAAAAGAAGGTCTTTAAATTTAGAACGTCTTCCAATAAGAATTAAAGCTATGAAAGAATTAATTTCAAAATTACAAACACCTGAACCAATTGAAAAAGGAATATTGAGGGCGAAGCATAATTTATCAGTATTTAGAGATGGTACGGCCAGATATGATATGATAGATGTACCAGTAACGCATTTTAAACCATCAGAGATTGGTACTCCTTGGAAGAAATTATATAATTTAGGCTATAAGTATGATATGTTTGGAAAACAATTAAAATCTGACGATCAAATACTAGAGTTATATCCACAGGATTTCATACCATCAATTAATGGTAAAGAGCATTTAATTTCAACATGTAAATTTGTAGATGAGTTGCTAGTAAGATTTTATAAAATGGAGCCGTTCTATAATGTTAAACATGAATTAGACTTAGTAGGTCAGTTGGGAATTGGCCTTGCCCCGCATACTTCAGGAGGGGTACTATGTAGAATAATTGGATGGACGAAGGCCTCAGCAGGATATGCTCACCCATTATTCCACGCTGCTAAAAGACGAAATTGTGATGGAGATGAAGATAGTATTATGCTTCTCTTAGATGGTTTACTTAACTTTTCAAGATCTATTTTACCATCAGGAAGAGGGGGTCAGATGGATGCTCCACTTGTACTTTCAACAAGAATAAATCCAAGTGAAATAGATAAAGAAGCACTTAATGTCGATTGTTCATGGAGTTATTCTAGTTCGTTTTATGAATCGACGCTTACTCAACCACATCCAAGTGAAATGATGAATATGGTCGATTTAGTTTCACATAGAGAAGGTTCAATTGGAGATAAACGAGGATATGGGTGGACACATGATTCTGGACCCCTGGATGCTGGACCAAAAAACTCCTCATATAAAACACTAAAAAGTATGAAAGACAAAATGGATGGTCAATTAAACCTTGGAAAACGCTTACGTGCTGTTGATGCAACTTTAGTTGCATCAAAGGTAATTCAATCACATTTTTTACCAGACATGAGAGGAAATATGATGGCATTTACCAGGCAGTCTGTTAGATGTGTTAAATGTGGTGAGAAGTACAGAAGAATGCCACTTGCAGGAAAGTGCATTCAAAGAAAAACCATTAGAAGTGGTTTTGATACTATTTCTAGGGGCGATGATGGATCGATGTGCAATGGTAATGTAGTATTGACAGTATCAAAGGGGGCTGTAAAAAAATATATTCAAATTACTAAAGATGTAATTGAAGAATTTGGAGTAGATATGTATACTAAACAGAGAGTATATTGGACATCAGATAGCGTGGATTCGTTATTCAATAATGATTTTGTAACTGTAATGACATTGGATGATTTCTTTTAATTTATATTAATGTTAAAATTATTGCAATTGGATCTCCAAAGATAATTAATGGAAATATTGCAAAGAAAAGATACCCCATAAATGGATACTTGTTTGTGACCCATATTTTTTCAATATCATATTTTTTAAATTCATCAATTCTTTCTTGGATACTTTTATTTTCATTATTTATATCAGGTAAAATTCGATTTTTAGTATCAATATATTGTTCATTATCGTCCATTATAATTTCAGATAAGATCCAGAATTTATTTCCTGAAATCTCTGATAATAAGACTTTTCTTGCATGCCATGCTACTTTTAAGTCCGATAATGATTTTATATTATTTTCTAGAGTATTTCTAATTAAATATATAATAGGTGCAATAATAAAAACACTACTTCCCCATAGAAATAATACAAAAGATGGAGGTAATTGCACTATTATGTCCTCTCTTTCAATCAATGTAGTTTGATAAATATAGGGCTGAGGAATAAATGCCCAACTAGGAATTAAAAGTGTAGTCCAAATAAGAGCTTTGACATCTGCCCCTCCTTGAATTAATCCATATCTCCAAACAAACATATAGAAAATCATCGATATTGATGCAAACACTAGTGTCCACCATAATGTTACATTATGACTTTCTGTTTGAAGAATTAGGGAATAGTAGTCTATTTGAGTATAATGGAATATTCCATTGATTATCCCCATGAATCCTAAAATATAACAAATTATTACACAATAATTTATTAGATTAAAAGTAGTAATTTGCTTAATATTTGGAACGATACCTAATGAAGAGGCTGCTATGGATACTAATGTAAAAATCATAAAAATATTCCAAATTGAAGACTTGGATATGATCATATCTAAAATTAGTAATATAATTGCAAATGGAGAAAAGTATATCCAATGTTTATTTTTTACTAAGAATTTTGATATATCCGATTTGGCGGCTATTAGTAAGCATGAATATAACAATAATAGTCTTAGAAAATCGACTGCAGAGTTGACATCCATCAATTGAAGCACCTAAACATCAATCATCAAGATTCCTATATATCAGCGCTAAAAAGGAGTTAGCCTGTAAATACTCCAACTGAATTAGTAAGGACAAAGGCGCTTATTCCACTGGCGATTGCAGCAACCCACATCATTTGTATCATTTGTCCTAGTGATAAGGTAAAACCTCCACCTTTAATTCTAGCAGTAATAAATCCTAAAACAACTATTACGACAATAATTAGAAACGAGCTAGTCATATTGAAGACAAGTATGTTTTGTTCTACTCCAGCCGTATCTGTCAGAACCGGTAATCCAACTGCTAAATCTCCGGCGCCTGCTCCACTAGCACCGGAGGATAGTAATCCTGCTGCTACTTCTGCAATTTGCTCTCCTAAACCAGCTACAATTTCAATTGTAATATTTAGAGCAATGATCATCGCTATTAAGATACCATAAGATACTCCTCTCATAGTTCCAGCAGATATTTCCCTTCTATTTCTTAGTGCAAGCAATCCTGCTGTACTCTGAGAAACTAGATCTCCAACTGTTCCAGCCTCCCCACTAGATTGGGAGCCTTCTAAGAATACTCTAGTAAATCTTGAAACCATCATAGAATTATTATCCGCAGCAAACCAGTCCCATGAATAGTCACTATCTATCCTCATTGCTAATCGTTTTTCTAACTGATCAATGGAGCTACTTAAAGCACCAAAATCAATACTGCTTAGAGCTTTGATCATTGCACTTGGTTCTGCACTACGTGCTTGGGCTGTTCCTCCGAAAGCACGTATGAATTCAGGGAAGGCTTCATCTCTCCTCCTTACTTTTACTTCTTCACGAGAAACTAAAATTGATGGTAATAAAAATGGCGTCATAGTTAGTGCTATCATGAAAAGTCCATAATATTTCCAATTGGTTAGTAATAAACTACCGAAATCACTTGTTACTAGAACATATAAAAATCCTAAGGATTCAAATGTAACTAAAAACGTAGCAGCAATCCATGCTCTGCGAAGATTAATTTTGTGTTTTGTATTAAATGAGTGCCTGGCAAATAAGGGTTCGTCGGGTATGACTAATGTAAACAAAAACCATGCACCAAATTGTAGAAAAGCGAATAATGCAGATGCTCCAATTACATACCTTGCTCGAATTATTATTGCAATTAAATCATTAGTTCCGTCACCAACTTGGAATAGCACAAGATGGAGTCCTGAGACAACCAAAAGTAACATTCCTGTAGTTGTAAGAGAAACAAAGGTTTCACGTAAAGTGTCTAATTGTTCTAATCTGGCATCATATAATGTCTGATATTGTGATTCAAAAGTTTCAGACTCGCTTCTCATAAATTCTCCAATTGGTTGACCAACTTCGACTGAGAATGACATTCTATCTAAAAAATCACTCCATATTGGAGATGGGCTTTGTCTGCCAACAATCCTGGCAGCTTCTGGTAAATTTGTATGCCATTTTGTTACGAGAGTTTCAATTGCCTGAACCTCATTTGCCAAGGCTCCATAATCCTTCATATCTTTTAGGATATCAAACATACCTCTTTCGGCTTGTTCACCTAAAGATAAAATGCCCATTCTAGTAATGAACATGTGCATATCTTGTTCTATTTCAGTGGCTAATTTTGAGGTATTTGAAAGAGGATAAAGTAAAACTGCAGCCAGAGTTATTATTGGGAACAATATTGTGAGTATTAATTTAGGAAAAAGCTCTAATGAAGTGCCTGCAGAGTAAGAAACAAATCCTCCGACTATTAATGCAAGAATAGTAGCAGGCAATGCAAATATAATTAGATACTGTGTAAATGGCATACCCAAACGTAAAAGAGTTATTTGCCAATTTGATAATTTTGATTCCATCAGAATGCCTCACTGTTGGTGATTTTTACCCACCCAAGTTTCAACATTTTCTACAAATGGTTCCCAACCTTGAATATAAAATATATCAAGTAAATCGAATACATCATCAAAATGAGTTAGATCTCGCTCAACCATTCTTTCGATAACTTCAGTCCTTCTTTGTAATTCATCATAAATTAATCTTTTATTTTGAAAACCCATAAATGGTGCAATTCTATTTTCTAAAATATATGATTGAAACATGCCTCTAAAATAATGAACATCTTGAACTGGGTCCCATTCAAACATACCTCTCGTTAGAACACCATCTGCAATCTTATTATATCCTATTATTTCGTCTACTCCCGTTACTCTCCTGACAATTCCTTTGCCTTCTGATTCCACAACTTCTTGAAATATAGCAAAATTTAGATTATCAAAAAATCTAGTTGGAACATTTATTGGATCTCCGGTGAATCTTTGAATCATCTTTACAATTGATGATGCGTGAAACGTTCCAATTACCGGATGTCCGGTCTGCATTGCTTGGAACGCTGTTGCTCCCTCTACACCACGTATTTCTCCAATTATTATGTATCTTGGTCTTGAACGCAGTGCAGCTTTCAATAAATCGAACATTTCAACTCGAGATTCTTCATTCTTTGAATCTCTAGTTACTAGTCGTTGCCATAACTTATGTGAAACTTTTACCTCCGGAGTATCTTCAGCAGAATATATCTTTACTTGATGGTCAACGAATGGTAAAATAGCATTCAATGTAGTTGTTTTTCCAGAAGCAGTCTCTCCTGATACTAACATCGACTGCCCGAATTGTAAACCTAGCCAAATATATGCAGCTTGTTGGGCCGATAAAGTTCCCCATTTTATTAATTGAATAATTGAAATAGTTTCTTCAGCGAATTTTCTAATTGTAAAAGAAGGTCCTGAAATAGATACATCGTCACTGTAAATTATGTTTATTCTTGAGCCATCTAATAATGAACCATCTATGATAGGTTTTGAATCTGAAACAGGTCTTCCTATTCTTTCCGACATCGAACGAAGATATTGGTTCAAAACTGCTGAATCTTTAAATCTAATATTTGATATAACAGATTTGAATACTTTATGATCCATTATTATCCTAGATAAACCAACGGAGTGAATATCTTCTAATTGCTCATCAGAAAGTAGAGTTTCTAGAGGTCCATTTTTTACTAAGTCCCTAGCAATAACATATTTTAGCCGTTCTAACTGATCTTCGGTAACATATATTGGTGCTTCTCCCAACCCAATTAATTCTCTGGCTTGAGCTATGAGAGGATTATTCAATAGAGGGTTTGTACCTACTTTACAGGTTTTCTCTATCATCATATCTAACATATCAATAAATTGTTTATCATCATCAAATCTTTCAGCCTGAGGGGCATCTCTCAATAATCTCTCAACAATTTGATCTTTGATTTCTTCTTCTTCATCGTTTTCTAAAGTTGGTTCCAGACCGAACCAAAGAGTTGCTCCTGCCTCGTCTTCACCAACTAATGGCTTGTAAACGTGAGCAAAACAAGGGGGTCTTGTAGCATAAATTAAGTTACATGGCTCAATCTTTCTTGCACCACTGTCTAACCAACCATAATAAATAGGCCTTGTACCATGTTTCTTCTCAAAAGCTTCGACCCAAACTCGTATGTGGGCATAACGAGCCATTAAGCCCCCAAGATCACCAGGTTGAATATCAAATTCCGGTTCTATGTTATTTTCACTGACCAAAATTTCCCCCCTTTAATTAACTGACTGCAGTAATATCTACTATAAAGCCCATCTGAGGCATTACTTTCCAGCCTATCCTTCCTTGTGTCGGACCCGCAGCTCGTAAAAAACGAGTCACGGCTATTGTTCTAACGATGTCTCCGCCAATAGTTGCTGTCTCTAAATCTAAAACTACTTCGGCAGAATTCTTTATTTCTCTTAGTAATCTTAAATCAATTTCTTCTTTGTCCATTGTAAGTAATACTGTTCTACCTGAAGAATTAAATTTTCTTAATTGTGAAAGTAATAAATGTGCATTTGTTTCGTGGGCTAGTATTTGAGATGCACGATCTATTATTATTATTTCCGCTTCTAGTAAACCTGGAGAATTCAAAATATCAGTTAGAGATACTTGTTCTTGAATTTCTTCAGCAATAACTCCGAAACTAGATATTAATAAAAAATTACCTTCATCTATTCGCTTATCCATATCGTAACCAATGCTAGCAACTTGCTCTAACCAACCTCTGGTCGTTAGCTCCGTTGTAACATATGCTACTTTGGCCCCATTTTGTACAAATCCGAATGCTAATCTTTGACATATTAAACTTTTACCTGCACCAATCCCTCCGCTTATTATACCGATTGATCGATTTGGAATTGAAGCCCCCATACTATTTGCTAGGCTATCCTGAATGATTCCAAAATCGAATCCATCCTCTTCAGACAAGTCTGATCACCTCTGCTGCACTATAAGTTCCCGAAGGTGATGTTAATGCTGATGTTACTCCAATATTTAGAATATATTCAGTTTCAACTGTAGGATCAAACACCGCATTATCAACTTTAATTTCAAATTCTACCACTTCGCCTACAGACCATATTACTGGAGAGCCGGCTGATGATTCTATTGTCATCATAACACCTCCGATCACAATATAGGTAGAGTCAATATTTAGAGTTGTTTTACCAGAGTTTTGTACAAATATTGATGTTTTAACATCTGAATCTGTGGCATCTTCATCCCACAATACTGAGGCTGGATTATTAATAATGGAAGCTCGCGTTTTAGCATCCATAAGTTCTTGATCACCTTGATTGTCAAGCCCTTGGGATATACTGCCCCATGTTGATAATAGTAATGAAGAAACTATGGTGGCAACTAACAATCCTGTAGTTAACATAATTAATTCCGACGGCCCATCACCCATGCTCTCACTCCCCTATGTCACTTCAACAGATGAGGAGTATTCAAACGCTACTAGTAATGCATCCGTAGGAGCGGGCGTGACTCCAGTTTGTGTAACAAAAATAGTTTCTCCTGGAAAGAGAGAACCTGTTGAATCTAAAGCAAGTGAAGAGTCTCCAATAGATAATGGCGTACCTCCATCAAGAGAGAAATAAATATGGTTTACAGAAATTGTTTCTGAGCCGACATTACTAATTGTTAATACTAGTGTTCCATCAGTCCAAGTAGCTAAGTCTAAGTTAATTTCAGGATCTGGTAAATTAACTTCTGTTGCCTGCTGGGCTTTATTGATATTATCGACCATTGTTACAGTGGCAGAAGCAAAAATTACAATAAAAACAGTTCCAACTATCATTCCAGCAATGCTTGATCCGGCCATTATTTTATACCTCCTTTTGAGATAGTTGAACCCTCCAAGCATCAATCATAGCGGCAAAGGTAAGGAGGTTGCGATTTGACAAAGAAGGTGGTCCTTCTGATTTTTCGCCCGGTTCTGCCAGAGAAACTATTGCTGAAAGTGAGTCTTGTTCATTACTAGTAAGAATTCCGGATGCCCCTGCATTTTTTATGAATCTCAATGAATCTGCCCCCGACATATTATCAAGTAATAATGCAGCTAATTTTGCAGAGTCAATTTGTGGTCCTGACAATAATTCTCCAGCATCACTTGCCCTTAGGAATGGATTTACTGCTAATGATTGGGCTTCATACAAATCTAGTAAACCAGGTCCACCTGAATTTTGATGTGAACCAAATATAGGATCATCTGTAGATATTGTAGGTACAGGTTTACTCACAACTTCTCCATCTGAATTTACGCTATGAATCATATCTGATGATTCAGATATAGGGCTACTCCCGAGTGATGCTCCAGCCATTTCCGCTGTTTGTTGTTGAGTGATTTTAATGTTAGTTTCCATTAAATCTAGTGCAGTTTCTAATCTTTCGAATCTGTCCTTGATTAATTCAACAAGTTCTGGCGTCAATTCAGATTGATTATTTCCTTGTGGCTCTCCAAGAATTCCTACTCTAGTACCAGCAGGAGCAAATAACCAAGCTTCTAAATCGGTAGGCCTAAACTCAGAGGGAATATCCACTTGCTCAATAGAAAGCTTTGCAACGCGGTCTAAACGTTTGGTCATATCTCCATCTGTACCTAGGCCGCTGAAGGGTAGGTTATCAAAAAGGCCCATTTTTTATCCTCCATAGTCATAATCTCCTTGAGACATAACTTTAGGAAATACTCTCAGATGAGTTTATCTCCAATGGCAATAGTTTCGATTTCCAAATCTAGACGTGTGTCTCCACCGCCTTCAACATTTAGTGTAAGAGATAATGATCCCCCTACAACAGCTGCAGCATCACAATTGGTTGTGTGGATAGTAAATTTGAATTGCTCTCCGGATGAAAGAGATGTTGTATCAAGGATGTCTACATCACCCATTGTTCTAATATCTGCATCATGGAGTGCATCGGCATCAGCCTCAGTTGAAGATAGCAAAGAGTGGTCAGTAGTGAAGGTCCCGGTACCATCATCGCATGCTATTGTGTAACTCATAGAAACTGGAAGCGTATTATCAGAACCTGATGCAAGCTTGGCTATTACTATAATCATATCAATATCATTATCAGCAGATGCAGCTCTAACTGCATCATCTGCATCAACACAATCAACATCAAAGGCGCTGGCTGCATAGGTGCAATCAGCTCCAATATATGCATCTGTAACTAATAATTTACCTGATATCTGATCACGAGTATCGTCACCAGTTTTTTCAGCCCTATCTTGTAATTCTTCAGCAGTCTTGATAATAACAGTAGATGCAACAGCAGCTACTAAAATTAGTGCAATGAAAACAATCATTGCTCCAATACCAATCGATCCCTTTTCGTCATTTTTTGTTGTATTAATTAGTTCGTAATTCATAATCTTTGCCTCCATTAATTTTCATAATCCTTAAATTAACTTACTCCCTACGGAAACTTCTTCGATTTCAAGATCTAGGCGAGTGTCTCCTCCGCCTTCAACATTTAAAGTAACAGACAAAGAAGTACCTACTAATGCAGCATCCATGCAGTTCCCTAAATTGTCAGGGGCTACATCCCCTGTATTTCCTAGATTCATTGTGAACGCAAATTGTTGCCCTGATGATAATGATGCATCAGCAGCCCTTGCTGACAATCCTAAATCTGAATCAGTTTCTTCAATTGAATCTGTGGCGTCAGCATAGGTTCCGCCGTTATTGCATACTACGAACCACTGCATGTTTGATGGAAGAGTATTATCAGAACCGGATGCTAATTTTGCAATCACTACAATTGATTTTACTGCATTTACGTCATCCGCATTAGCAGCGACGCCATCTGGGCCATCCACATCGATTGATGCAATATATGCATCTGTAACTAATAATTTACCTGATATTTGATCACGAGTATCGTCACCAGTTTTCTCAGCCCTATCTTGTAATTCTTCAGCAGTCTTGATAATAACAGTAGATGCAACAGCAGCTACTAAAATTAGTGCAATGAAAACAATCATTGCTCCAATACCGATAGATCCTTGCTCATCGTATCGACTACGGTTTGCTATAATTTCATGGTTGTTAGTACGCATCATCAGACCTTTCTGGCGAGTTATCATTTATGATGTTAATGTATAATTATTGCATATACAGGATATGTGAACGGTTATTAGAAATTAATAGGATATCTATGGACATTAACTATTATTTCCAACATTCAGAATATCTACTTCTAAATTACATTTTTGTCCTGGGCCTAAATTTTGTACAAATGGCAATCTAATCGCTTCAAATCCTTCAGGTAACCAAGGATCCAGTACAATGCCTTCCATATTTCTTAATGTTCTATTTTCGACTCTGATTTGAACTTTTAAATCTCCATAGTTTGCTAAATATCCAGTTGTTATAGCTAAGTTTCTACCTAACATTTTATCTGCGCTAAATGACCCAGATGATTTAATTTCAACACCAATTTCGATGAATCCTTCAGGAGGAATTTCTGGTATTTCCGTCATCTTAGGATTTGCTATCCATCCAAGAGGAGTTGGTAAAGACATTCTCATAGGAGAAATATTATTTTCACCTAAATTTTCAATACTAATTACCATTAATCCATTGTTAGTTTTTTCAGGCCACTTAGCCTCTAATGAAAGGAAAAAATGATTAACAAGAAATGGACTTAACGCCTCTCCTGTAGGTACGGAACCAAGTACGCTAATTGCTCTTTCAAACGCATCAGTTGCAGCTGTAAAATCACCATTTGCTAATTTCTTTCGTGCTTCTCTGATTAAATTAAGAGTTACTTCTTCTGAATCGCTCAAATCTCCTAATTCATTCAAATGTCTATTAATAATAGACAATGATCTATCTAGTCCTTTTGGTCCTAAAGCAGCAATTGCTTTTTCGACAGAATCTGCTGCAGCTCCCCAGTTACCCTCTCTTAAAAATTGTAAACCTAAAGAAACATATTCTGAGGCATTAAGATCATCTTCATTCAATTCTTCTAATTCATCTAATTGCTTAGATAAAGAAGATAACGATCGTGACAAGCCCAATACTTGATCTTCGAGAAAATTTGCTTCTTTTGTTAATTTTTTCAGCATTTTATTAGCCCTTAACGGCCTGTTTTTCCAAATAGTATGTTGAATTTTTTTAGACTCGTCATCTATGAAATTTAACATCTTTAATGTTGCTTCGGCGCCCCCAGAATTCGATGAAATCTCATTTTTTTTACCAGCCATCTATTCTGGACCTCCTATACGATTTTTGGGTTGAAATCTATTCGAGCTGTTCTGAGAAGCGAGGATTTTCTTTATTTTCATCGCCCTTAATTCAAGTTGGCCAAGTTGTGAATATATTTTATTATATGATTTATCAAGATATCGAAGAACTATGTGAATAAATATTGGAGATACTAAAACAAATATTATCAAACCAAGTAAACCAGTATTACTACTATCTATAGTTAAATTAGGATTTAATATCATTATTAGTAATAGGATCAGTGGCGAACATGATATAATTGCTCTTAATTCCTTAATAGTTTTCTTTATTTGGATATCATGATTTGAAATTGTTGCTCTAGCGCCAGTAAGTGATTTCTTCTTATCATTATATATTGCTTGTACTTCAGATGAGCTAGTCCATGCAATTTTTATAGAACCAAGAATGGCTAGAATTGCGCAGATTAAAGGTAGAAGGTTAAAAAGATTAGTTAATGCTAGTGCACCTAATCCTGCAGAAAACATGTAAGAAGACAAATGAACATATGAAGGAGTGAAATCTTTCACTCCATTCCTGTAGAAATATAAACTCCCTAGTAGTAATATTATTGATATAAAAATTGAAATAGATATGCCGATTTCATTTGATCCAACTTTTAATTTATATTTAGGAGGAGCCCAAGAATCTATCGTTAAATCCTCTGATCTTAAGTCGTTGTCAATATGATTACCTTTTACTTCGACAGCTGTACCAGTTAATTCTGCAGTACATCTTAATGTCTCTGATGTAGACCACCATGGTATAGATTTAGCACTTATTTGCCAAGTTGAATTAAATGATTGTTGAGATACAAGAACTGGTACTACTTGTGTTCCTGAGTTAAAGGAATCTAAATATTTACCATTACAAGATACTTGAACTTCGGCACCAAGTGGCATAATTGCATCGCCAGCATTCATAACTTGGACTATCAAGGTTGTAGTAGTTCCCTCAATTATTGCCCCATTAGTAAAAAATATATCTTTTATTTTTGGATCAGAGGTAGTAGTAGTAACTATGTCTACAGTAAAATCTGTCCAGTAATCTCTACTATTGGGCTCATTTGGATTCTGTAGTCTGAATGTTATTGACCACCCGTCCCCAGGTGCTAGTTCCTCTGTTGGAGGAATTATGAATATTAAGTCAAATTTTGATCCTGTATCATAAGGTTTTACTAATTCAGAATTTACACTAAAACCTACTGTTGAAAGAAGAATTGTATCTTCAACATAAAAGTTCCAAGTTGAATCTGGATACGCTGATCCGTCAATATGTCGTTGAATTTCTAAGGCCGTTAAAGTATAATTTACAGGCGTTTCATCTGTTGATCCCAAATAAGGAACATGCATCCAAGGTATTCTATAAATCCGACACCTTTCGGTAATGGATGTATCAACTGTATTTGCGCAGGGAAGTAGTCCATCTTCTTCTCCAGATGAGCCTGGATCAACAATAACGTCGATATCTGTCTGGATTCTGACGATTTCAACTAATGTACTGTAAGCTTGTGTTTCTTCAGAATCATCTGAAGAGGAAAAAATAATATCAAAAAATCCTGATTCACCAACATAATGGTCTGATGCAATTGGCGTTATTTCCATAGATATAGAGTATGTTTCTGCAATTGGAATAATGAATGAAGTGCTTAAGCCTGATAACGATACTCGCCATCTTGAGGGATCGGATACTGCAAGG
Source organism: Candidatus Thalassarchaeaceae archaeon (assembly GCA_046710875.1). GTDB lineage: Archaea > Thermoplasmatota > Poseidoniia > Poseidoniales > Thalassarchaeaceae > MGIIb-O3. The sequence continues at coordinate 19,472 of JBKEHQ010000001.1, read as the reverse complement.
TTATAGTTCACATTAACTGAAGCTGGAGCATTTCCTGAATTTTCAACTGTATATTCAAATGTCCTAGTTTGTCCCGGAATAAGCATCATACTTTCAAATGATGAAGCTATATCTAATTCAAAATATGGCTCTATAGTAACTACAAGAGTTATTGATCCAAGTATTAGATAATCACCATTAAATTGAGTGAAGTCGTATGAAAATATTTGAATTGGGATAGTATAAGTTGCTCCTGCTTCTAACATTACGTTTGGACCAATATTCGGTAAACTAATATTCATAATTATTTCAATGCTATTATCTGAGCCAGGAGATATTGTTAGATTTTCTAGTGTTTCGAAGTTCCAGATTCCCGATGTGGAGGCTTCTGGCAAAATAGGATTAAATGAGACATTTGTTTCTAATAAATTTCCTAAATTAATTAAATTGAAAGATGTTTGAATTTCTGTACCTGGCTGAGCAAAAAATGTAGTACTTCCTTGGAGAGTTAGTGCATGATCAGGATTAACAGTTACAGACATTGTTTTTCTATCTAATTCAGAATTATTATTTATTAATATTAAGTCAAATGACCTAGATTCGTCGGCTCTTGCATCATTGGATGTTTTAGAATAAACTCTAACTATTGCGGTATTTCCTGAGTTTACAATCATACTTTTTTCGGTTTCAATTTCTGTGTCATCTTCCGAGAAAGAAACCTGAAGATAATTATCATCAGAATTTTCAAGTTTTAAATCAAAAGTTTGGTTTGAATTTCCTGTATTATTTAATTCAAACATTATAGTTGATGTACCTAATCTATCCAATATTGCTACTGAAGAACCAGAGTTTAACTCTGCATCTATAAGTTCATCTAACTTGAATTCTGCTGTAGCATAAGCAAGATAATTTTCAGGATCACCAATTGAAGTCACATATATCCAGATTGTGTGAATTTTATCTGCACTTGCAGTTGCTGGCGGTACGGCATTAACAATGAAATCTTTGGAAAAAGTAGAAGATGGACTTTGAAACGAGTCTAATCTTGATTTAATAGTTCCAGGGTTAGTGACTGTTATAGTCCACCCTGGCTCACTAATGTAACTAACATTAAATGTGTTAGGAGAATTTCCCATATTAGTCAAAGTCATTTCGGCTGTAATAGAAGTTCCAGGAGATCCCGTTCCCCTAGATTTTAATGCTAACTCTGCATCTTCTAACTCCATTATATCAAACTTAAATGTAGTTTCATTGACAGAAGTTAATGGCGTATTTCCATTAAAATCTGAAACAGAAAACGTGGTTGAAGCATTGATGTCAATTTTATATTCGCCTGCTGCAGGATATGGGAAGTTTGTATTAAATGTAGATGAAATTGCTATTTGTCCATATCCTGTTTCTCCGATATTTAGTTCTAGTTGCTGAGGCGTGATGCCAACATTCCATCTCATGTACTCAAATGGAGTAGACCCTGTCACAGCAGGCGTAAAAGTTTCAAGATAGTCTAAATTTACAACTGCACTTCCTTGGCCTGTAGCATCGAGGTTATGTTTAGCCTGAATTTGGAAATCTACAATTCTGATTACTGAGGCCCCTAATACTTCTTCTTCGAGAACATCTTCGATGCAAAACCATTCAGTTTGTCCTTCATCATAGCAGCGCTCTGCATCTTCTATCTCAAAATCAATTATTACAATTGGTAAAACTGTAATATAGGTTGTTGCTATTATACTTATACCTCCAGATAGAGGTGTGGCTTGGACTCTAAGATGCAATAATATGTCTGCGTCTATTTTCCATGAAGATAGGATTGGCATTTCTAATTCTGGAAGAGTTATTGTAACAGGAATGGTTATGTTTTCGCCTGGAAGTAATAAATTAGTTAATTCAACGGGAGCATCGATTGACCAATACGGAGTTGCTTCCAACATACCTACATTGATATCATATTGAGATGGTGCTGTACCGGTATTGTTTAGTACATAATCAATTGTAACACTATTAGCAATTCCTGGTGCAATGTCAACATAATTATCACCTTTAGCATTGCCACTAGATTGTATCATAGTGCCCTCATATAATTCTCCAGCCATCACAACGGCGCTACTTGTCAAATCATATTGATTTCCGATACTGTGAACGATAATGGTTATTCTATCAGATTCTGATATAGCAGCATTCGCTGGGACAGATACTGAAATTTGTATGATGCTAGCAGCCCCTGATGCCAATACTAAAGGATTAGATTCAGAATATATTTCTGGAGCGACATTAGCCCAACCAGATAAGTTGGATTGAGTTACAGTAAAAGAATCAGTTTGATTTCCGGAATTTTGTAATAAAAAGGAAAGTGAAGTATTCTGACCTGGATCAATATTTCTATTAATTGGCGTAGATAGTATTGCCCTTAGTGAGGTAAACTCAACTTGTACTGAAGATATTGTTATCGTATCTGTATTCCCATTTGCACCCACTACTTCAACAATTCCTGATAATATATATTCGCCTTCAAGAGCCGTTCCATCAAACGTGATATCAATATCTGTTATTGGCGCAGGATTGGATAAACTACCGACTGGGGGTTGTACTGTTGTTGAGGATATAGGAACAGGATCCCCGCCAAGTGTAGATGTCAGAGATAAAAGTGCTGTGACGTCCACAGGCAATGTACCTGTATTGGCGACTGAAATAGTTCCTGACCAAGTGGCCCTTACTAGAGGATTTTCACCAGTTGGAAGCGTGGTTGTCAAAATTGAAGCATCTTCTATATCGTAAATATTTATATTGGATAGTATGTAATTATCATTTGATGCATCAGAGTCAGATTCATCAGAATTGATTACCCAAGATGCTATTAGAGATACGCCAGATGTATACTCACTTGAATCCCAATATAATAAATGATTTTCTTGCTGCCCTGCTAGAATACTGATGCTGCGATCATCAACTTCTGTCACACTTGAGCCATCATTAACTGAAAGATACAGTGTTCCATTCGCATCCGAACCTCCATAATTGAATATTGATATTCTCACTATGTGCACCATAGGAGAGACTATTGGTATTCCTGAAATCATAACTGAGGGCGTAGTAATGTCTAAACCTGAGACTGATACATCTGCATCAGATGCACCCGATAAAAGTTTATTTTCATTATTTAATTTTATTTCTGGAGAATATGGTAAAGTTGAAAATACCATTATTGCAATCAATAAAATTGCAATTCTTTTCATTTATTTCACTCCAAGTAAATCTCTAAAATATATTAGTATCAACTGGCTAAACGCAATCCGCCCGTATATGTAGGAGCATCGGCTGGGATATGAAACACTCGGTGATAAAATCTATTTGAGACATCTAATGCGGTTAATTTAACCGATGTTATGAAAAGATGTTGCACAAGTTCACACATATGGACCTAGCCGCGCTTGTAATCCTTGCGGCAATTTCAGGACTGTGTTTTCAAGGATTATATAGGCTAGTATTTGGTTCAAGTAGGAGAGTAATTTTACCGCCTACAGAAGCTAATCTCCCTGAATACGAAACGGAAACATTGAGGGTTCGCAGAGAAAGAAGTAGTGGAAGAAGAGCCGATAGATCAAATGTTTCGATTCCTTCTCAGGGCTTGGGTGAAGGAAATGAGATTTTAGGTAAAGGTATAAACGAAACCGTTGTAAATGATGCGGGTATATCTGCGTTCAATGATAGATTGAAAAGAGAAGGTGCAAAAAGAGGAGCGGTCCAGGTCAGTTTGTTATGGAATAACTGGAATGATTTGGATTTACACCTAATAACTCCATCTGGTGAACATATATTCCATGATAACAGAAAATCTGCATGTGGAGGAGAGTTAGATTTAGATATGAATTTTAAACCAACTTCAAAAACACCTGTAGAGAATATAGTTTGGACTAAAACTCCACCTCCAGGAACTTACAGAGTTGGAGTAAGGCATTATAAAGTTCAACACAAGAATATGATATTAGCAAAAATACCTCTTATATCAAAGTTTATTTTGAAGAATGAAACTGAATTTAAAGTTAGCGTCACGGTTGGAGACAGTCAGAGAGTTTACGAAGGAATTATTGAACATCATAAAGTAGGTAGCGAGTTGTTGTTTGTTGCCAAATTTGCTATAGCGGAAACTAAAGCTGGTGATTTAAAACCAAAAGAAATTATATTAAAACCCACAAACGATCATGTAAGTAAGGATATAGTTAGTAATAAATCAGTAAGCGAATATGACTTATCTGTTAAACTATCATGGGATGGAGTAAATGACTTAGGATTATCAGTTGTTAGTCCAACTGGCAAGAAGATTTCTTTCTTAGATATTGGAAATAATGCTGATGGAGTATTTAATTTTGGAAAAGAGCAGGGTTTGCAATCGATTAGTTGGGATCAAAAGCCTGAAAGTGGAAAATATTCCATATTTGTTAATCAATATGAGATATCTGGAGAAAATAAAATAACAAAATTCAAAACATTTGTTACTAATAGTGGAGAGACTGAAGAATTCGAAGGGTCAATTAGTGAAGACGGAGAAAATATAGAAGTTGGTAGCTTTAACATCTCTTAAAGTAATAATTTTAAAATATTTTAATATTTTATTTTTAATAAAGATAGGACCTTTGCCATCCATTCTAACTTAAGCAATTTCAAATTTTTATTGGTGATGCCTGACCATTTTCCTACTATGTCGGTCCTAGTTCCTGCCATGATTATATTGTCATTTGGCACGCCTGCAGATCGGACAAAACAGGCTGCTCTATCGCCATCAGTAAAGCCTCCTATGTTATACATACCATCAATTTTATTTGGAATTTGATGAGTTAAGACAATTTTTGTTTTATCATATGATTTATCTGATATCAAAAGTTTTTTCCATGAATTTTGATTGTCACCATGGGCATGTAAAATTATCGGTACACCTCGTATAAATGCTTGCTCAGTACCTTTGCCACCATCGGCATCGCTAACAACACAAACTAACTTTGACCAAGCCAGTTTTGATAGTGTATCAGGTAATGTTGAGAAAATTCCAACTGCACCATCGGCTGCAACAAATAGATTATTAGGATTTATCATTTCTTTTATTTCTGAAGTTGATATAGCGGCTCCAATGATTACAATATTACTATTGCTATCTTTTAATTTTGTTATTACCCTTAGTAATGTCTTATTACGCTCAGTTCGTATCCAAGATTTCTTATTACAATTTTCAACATATTTTAATAAGTTATTAGCACTATCTATATCATCCGAAAGTTCCCAATCAAAAAAATTTCTTACATCGTCTTGTAATGTTAATAATTTTATATTTACAGGCTTAAATTCAATATTTAAATCTGATTCCATAGACATTCTTAGAATGTCGGCTTGGTGAGTATTGAAGAACCTAGGGTCGTATAGGCCATTTATGCCAATGCCACTTGAGCCGCCCAAGATAGGCGACGATATGCTATTGGCTAGATATGGATTTTTACCTCAAAGTACGCACTATGTTAGAGAATTACTATTAAAAAATGATATTACAATTGAACAGCTAATAAATGCTGCATGGCTTGAAGACATCAGATCACGTGGTAGAATAAGACTAGTGGAAAGTATACTGCATAAAGGTGGAATAGACGCCGTAACAAATATTGATCTATCTACTGACATCGGTAAAATGACTGAGGCGTTATCTTTTTTACATGCTATGTTGGTTGTATGTGCATCTTTTGATGAGAGGTTACTGGCCCGATGGATAGAAGGAGAATCAAGTAGGGCTGACCAACTCTTAGGAATGGATAAGGAAAACTTTTTGATAGTTGCAAATTCTTATTTATCAGGGATAAGGGAAGAAGAAATTCCTGGATCTGAAAGTATTTTTTGGATTCCAATGAGTGATTTCATAGAATTATGTCCGAGAATATCTGGAGATTATTGGAGATTAATTAATCGTCCAGTAAAAGATGGTTGGGTATCTATGACTGCTGGAGTTGGAGAAACTAGTAGACAACGTACTGCTAGATTAATAAAAGAACGAATAAGAGAAAACTTAATTCATATATGTAGCCAAAGAATGGAAAAAATGGATGATGAATTTGCGGCTCAATTTTCAGATTCAGTTGAAAGAATAATTGGCTTATTCTCTGAACAAGTTCATGCTGAGATGCCAATTAGTGCTGCTAAAAGAACTGAGTGGCCTCCTTGTTTTGAATTAGCCGTTTCAGAATTAAATCAAGGCATAAATGTAAATCATACTGGTAGAGTATTTTTGGCAGCTATGTCTAGATCAATGGGCCATTCTCAAGAAGAAGTTTTATCATTTTTTTCAAATGCACCTGACTTTAATGCTGATACAAGTTCTTATCAAATAAATCAGATATATGAAAGAGAATATACTCCTCATGGATGTTCGGCCTTGAAGACTGGGGCAAGGTGCCCAGTTCAAAGAGGTGATAATTCACTTTGTGATCAAGATTGGATGAGCCATCCACTAAAATATCTACGTGCAAAGCAACGACAAAGGCATAATGAAGATATCATAGAAAGTTAAATAAAAACTATGCCCCTATTCAATATCACGAGATGATATGAAGTTTGCAATAACCAAATCAATAGATTTGGAAAATGGTCAAGTTACTTGGTCGATAAATCCTGAATTGTTGAGGATCTATTCTTACCTATTTTTTTGGATAATAGTTGGTACTGGTTGGTATTTCACAAAACATCATTCAGATGTCAATTTTCATGATAATATACTCATTGATACTTTTGGATCAAATAGTATTTGTATATTATTTGATCATCCTCCTGGGAATTATATTCTTCCATCTCTTTGGGCGTTGAATTATCTTTTTTTGACATCTTATTCCATATCTTGTTGGTTACGAGTTTATCATGAAAAGGCTCTAAAGCATATTGAAAGTAATAGATACAAATTTTATACTGTATGTACATTAATAGAAATATTTTCATTTACTGTATTTAGTACAATATTTGCTATTAATCCTGAAGAAAGTGTGTTAATTCATACTTTACCTTTTACCTTTTTAATTCTTGGATTATCAATTTTAAGTGCTAAAAATTATATTTATTATCCATTTGTGACCGAATTGAGCAACAAAGAAAAAATTCAGTCAAAGATACTGACTTCAATTCATATTTTTTCAAGTGTTTTTAAGATAATATTTCAAATTCTTGCAGTATTTCAAGTAAGTATTGTTTACTATGAGGGGATTTTGATGCTTAACGAAATATTAAGTGTAATTTGGTTATTTACTGCAGCAATAATTCCGATATATACCTCTTGGAGATTAAAAGATAGGGCGGGAAATTTAGAATTTACAATATCTCCGCAATTAACATCATTTTAATATGAATATTATTATAAAATTCATTATGTAAATAAATAAAATAAATTAAAACTCAAGATTTACTCTAATTGAATTGAGCAAAATAACAAATTCTTCATAGGTAACTTCCATGTATAGCATGCTAACACGACGGGGATACATATGGTAAGAACTCTAGTAATGACTGTTGACAGAGATAATGATCTCGGAGTGAAGTCTGGGATTAGAGGCCCCGTTATTGGTAGAAAAAATGCTCTTAATGCTGTATTAAGATTAGGAATTGCCGATCCAGAAGAATCTGATACCAATGCTATATTTGGTGCTTTACATCATCATGATAAAATGATAGAAAATGCGAAGGGAAATGATGAAGTAGAAATTGCAATATTGACTGGGGATGTCCGTGTTGGACCCCGTAGTGATAGGGCCATAGCAAGCCAATTGGAAGAAGTCATTCAAGAATTTCAGCCTGATTCAGCAGTTTTAGTCACTGATGGAGCTGACGATGAGGCTTCGCTTCCAATAATAACATCAAGGTTAAGAGTCGATCATATCGAAAAGATAATTGTTAGGCAAAATAGAGGAATAGAAAGTACCTATTATTACATAGTGAAAGCAGTTGAAGATCCAAGATGGCGAGCACGTTTATTAGTTCCATTGGCCATATTTCTAATGATTTTTGGATTAGGCATAATTTTACCTAATGGAGGAATATTGATAGGTGCAATGCCATTAATAATGGGAATATGGGTTTTGACAAAAGGATTAGGATTGGAACAACAACTTGATCGGTTATTAAATGATATGCGAGAAAGTGCAACCGGTGGTATTTGGTCTTCCTTACTATGGGCCCTTGCCATTGTATCAGTCCTATTTTCGATTCTCACGGTTTGGCAAGTTTTAACTGGAACTACTGCAGAATTAAATAAATATGTTGAACAAGGTTACAGCAATATAACTGTATTTGATTTAGATTCGGTAAATCGAGATATGGCAGTATGGGTAATTGCATTCGATCAGGCACTTACTTGGATCGTAGTGTCTATATTTTCATTTGCGCTATCCATAGGTGTTCTCAGATGGAAAGAAGGAACATTTACAGGAAGAAGTATACAATTAATTGGGCTTGGAGCAGTAATATATACAATGACGAAGGCTGTAATTGAAGTTCTTCTAACAGAGTTGTCTGGTGATGATTATAGTTTGGCATTTGGAGAAATATCTGAGACATGGTTTGTCCCAATCATGGCAACTGTACTCTATTATTTATTGAGAACTGTGGTTCAATCGTTTGAAGAAGGTGATGAAGTTAATAATGGAAATAGATTTTGGGGCGTCTGATTTAAATATCTAAATTTAATTATAATCTGAATCCAATATTAAGATTCTGATTGTTGAGTTTTTCTTCTTATGTAATCAGAATAATTGCCCGGCCATACAAATAAGCTCCCATCTCCAGTTAATTCCCATATTGTATCACATACTTTATCTAAGAAATATCTATCATGGCTAACTGTAATTATTCCACCCTCATATCCAATTAATGCGCCTTCTAGCGCTTCTTTAGCATCAGTATCTAAATGATTAGTGGGTTCATCTAATAATAGTAAATTATTTTCTTCCAATAATAAACATAGAAGTGCTATTCTCGCTCTTTCTCCTCCACTTAATTTTTCCAGTTTTGTTTTAGCCATATCTGAGGTAAATTGAAACTGACCTAGCATGGAGCGTATGTCTGCATATTCCATTCTGGGCTTTAAAAATTGAATCTGTTCAATAGGTGTAAAATCGAAATTTAACAATCTATGATCTTGATGGAAGTATCCTATTTGTACCCCCGGACGTACGTCTATTTCACCAGAATCTAATCTTAATTCCCCATTTATTATTCTTAGCAAAGTAGTTTTACCTGCTCCATTTGGGCCTATTATTCCTATTTTTTGCCCTCTTCTAACTCCTATATCTAGACCTCTAATTATGGGACGAGTGAGGTTATCAAAAGTCAAATGTGCCTTTTTGAAATCTAATACTTCTAAACTACTTTTCTCAGTTGCTTTCATGTTAAACATAAGAGGTTTTCTTAGATTAGGTTTAATTGATTTAAGCCAACTTAATTCTCTTTGTGTACGAGTAATCATGACATGCTTTTGAGAAACTGATTTATCATATTTATTTGAACTTTTCATAGATTGCATTGCTCCTTTTACTCGTTTCAATTCTTTTTGGGTCTTTTCGATTCTGTCATTTAAGGTTTGTAAAAATAATTCTTTTTGTTTTAAATATGAAGAATAATTTCCCTTAAATCCCTTTGTGTGCGCGTCTTGAACTTCTACAACATTATTACAAACTCTATCTAAGAAATATCTATCGTGACTAACAATGAGTAGTGCCCCATTAAATCTAGTTAGAAAATTTTCTAACCAATCTAGAGTATGTAAATCTAAATGATTTGTTGGTTCATCAAGGAAGAAAACATCAATTTCATTTAATCCCACTAATTGCCTTGCAAGTGCTACCTTTGCACGTTCTCCACCTGATAAAAATGAAAGTTTTGTATCTAATTGATGGTGAGATAGGTCTAATGCTTTAAGAATTTCTTGTGCATGCCCTGCTACATCACCACCTCCAGAACGTGCCATAAGACTCTGTAATTCTTGATATCTATCCATATCTGGTTGCCAATCACCTTCATAAAAAGAAGGAGTGGCCATTTTTGCTTCTAATTGATTGATTTCATCTTCAATTTCTTGAAATTGCCTACCTCTTCGATTTAGTTCTTCACCCAAAGTAGCATTTTCATTTAAATCTCTTATTTGGGTTAAAAATGCAAGTCTCAATCCTGCTGCAAAAAAGATATCTCCAAGGTCTTGATTCTGGTTACTTATCGTTCGTAGCAACGTAGTTTTACCTGCACCATTATGGCCCACAATTCCGATTCTATCACCTTCATCGATCCGTAAATTAACTCCTTCCAATACTTTTACGGGACCAAAAGCACGGTGGACCTCCTCGAGCCTTATGAGTTCCCGTACCATGTTTATTCGGGGCGACCTTTCTGATATAATACCAGTACAAATGAAAAGAGGTACGCTTTACGGACTTCATGGAAACTGTGGAGGTGGAGATTGAATGGACTGGTACAAAAAGACATGCAGAGTTACTTATATCTTCTATATCTCCAGATGATCCTGAATCTTTTCTTGCTGAGGTTATTGAGAGTAAGGATAGTGCAAAATTAATAATAAAAGTGTCCTCTAGTAATTTAAAGAGTATTAGATCGACCATTGATGATTTATTAGTTTGTTTATCTGCGGCTGATTTGAGTCTAAGCGTGATTGAAAAAAATAATTCTGATTAAAAATATTTATCAATGAAATACAACTATTCAAGATAGGGGTTCTCTACGGATTGGCATGGGAAGGTTGCCTCATGACCGTTCAAAGCTCCTGTGGAATGGACATATATTAGATGGTTCTCCTACTTCTTTATTCATAGAATCCATGGATGGTTGGATAGATGCAATGTTATTCGATGAACAAGGAGGAGGTAGTGGATCTAAAGGAATTATTAAAGCTAATATTATTGTAAAAGAAGATGGTGTTATTTGTGGCAAACCAATCATAAATAGATTAATTGAACGCCATTTTTCTAAATGTGCAATATCATGGAATATTGATGAAGGTGAAGATGTAAAAAGTGGCCAAATTATTGTCACTATAACCGGTGAATCAATTGAAATACTAAGAATTGAACGAATTATGTTGAATATTTTGGGGAATCTGTCCGGAATTGCAACCAATACAAATAATTGGACAAAAAAATCTTCTAACATAAAATTAGCAGCTACTCGTAAAACAGATTGGGGCCTATTAGACAAATGGGCAATACATGTTGGAGGGGGATTGACGCATAGACTAAATAGAAATGATGCATTAATGATGAAAGAAAATGATTTCATATCTCTAAAATTCCATAATGAAAGTAATTCTGAAACAATTAAACGAGTCATGAGTAATATTAGTATAACTCAAGAAGAGTTTGTTATTGTTGAAGTTCAAAATTTAATCGATGCAATTATTGTTGTGGATGTTTGGAAAAATATATTGAATAAAAGTGATAAGATAGTATTGTTATTAGATAATGTCGGCCCCAAAATTGCAAAGAATATTTCTTTATCATTATCAAGTAAAAATCTCCGAGATTATTGCATATTGGAGGGGTCAGGAAATATTGATATGAATTCTCTTGAAGAGTGGTCTGAAAGTGAGATTGAATTGATTTCATCAAGTGGACTAAATAGAGGAGTTCGTCCTCTGGATTTATCAATGATATTTGAGGAGGATACTAATGTCTGATATATCAAAAAGTCATCCAAGATATAGATCTTTGATTGCTAGGGAAAAGTTAGTTGAAGCATCTAATAATGGTCTTTTGGCCCATTCGGCAATGATCGCCCATGGAAGAGGTGAGGCGTTTGACTATCTATTAGGTGAAGAAACCTCTAAATCTGCTAAATTAGCGATAAAAGAAGTTGCATATAGACTAAATAAATCAAAAAATCCAATCATATCTGTAAATGGGAATACAGTAGTATTAGCAGGAGAAGATTTGATACGTATTGCGGCTGTTTTGGAGTGCCCAATAGAAATAAATCTCTACTATAGAACAGAAGAGAGGATATTAAAATTATTACGACTGTTAAACGAGCAAAAAAATAAAGTTGCTAAAGAGGCTTGTCCAGAAGGATGGATTGGTGATTGGGATAAATCAGTTAATTCCGTTAGACTACTAGGACAAGAAAATGATGGTGTAATCATTGGTTTAGAAGGCCCTAGAGCAATTTGCTCCTCTGAAGGAATTCAACGCTCAAAAACAGTATTAGTTCCACTCGAGGATGGGGATAGGTGTGAAGCGCTTGTTGCACTTGGAAAAGAAGTTTTAGTAATAGATTTAAATCCGTTATCAAGAACTGCGAGGAAAGCGTCTGTGACTATTGTTGATGAAGTTTCAAGAGCTGCTAATTTAATTTTGAATGAAATAATAATTAAGGATTATGAAATCAAAGAATGGGATAATGAATCAACACTAAGAGATGCATTAAAAATTATTTCAAAATCTATGAATAAGATATAAATTAGTATATTATACAGCAATTATTCCCTATGATATGTAGTTCCTTTTATTATTTCAGTAGCACGATACAATTGTTCAATAAAAATTGATGCGGCCATTTCATGTGGAAATGTCATTGGTGAAAGTGAAATTGAGTGATGGATTTTAGATTTAAATTCCTTATTAAATCCATCTGGAGGCCCTAATGCAAAGTTGGTTGTAGAATGATCCATCATTGTTTTAGAAATTAATACTGATAAGTCTTTGCTAGATAATTTTTCTCCATTTTCATCTATTAGTATCAAATTACCCTTAAGATTCAAAAGCATATGCTCATAATCAATAGATTTGTTTTTATCTGAATAATATGATAATGAAATACCTTTACCTTTTAATCGCTTATAATATTCATTAATTATAGTCAAATATGATTTTTCTTTTGGTTTACCATATAGATATACAACTATCCTACCCACGATATAACCAAGAGCAGCTCGGTAATAGTGGTTCGCAAAGCATCAAGAATAAATACATTCAGGATTACATGATATGAGCAGATGGCGGCGTCGGCGAAAGGCAAAACCATTGGCTGAAGAACCTCACATGAGAGGTGCTAGAATGTGGCTACAAGACTTGAGAGAACTTTGTGAAATGTCATTTGATAACCACATAGAAGGGCAGCGCAAAGTTAGGGAAATGCAAATCGAATGGTTGGATGCTCACAAAAAAAGTGAAATTAGTGATTTACTATTAGATGGGTTAGATAGACGGGCTTTTAGGCTTTTAAGATCAGACGTAAAAGAATGGTTGGAATGGTTAGATAATGATAAATTTTGGGAGCCTGGTTGGAAGGACGAAGTGGTTGAAGAATGATTTCTTTGAGTATTTGGATTTTATTATACATCATGATTGGGGGCGTAGTACTTTACTACAGTAATTATCAACCATTTCCGGAAATAGGTGGAAAGTATGGATGGTTACTCATATCTTTTGGAGTAGTATTTTGGATTTCAAGTACCGCACCAAGAGAGACCATGGAGGAAATACCGGCACTAATTTCAACATTTTTAGGCGGATTGGGAGTTATTTTTGGCGTAAGGCATATGGTAATTACAAAACATGATGTTATTTTAGCACCATTTAGTGGAGTTTTATTCTGCATAGGTTCTATAGATCTACTTACTAAAAATTGGATATCTACCACATCTACAGAACAGATAATTTCATTCATAATAGCGTCTCTTATAATTACATTAGAAATATATCTTGCGTTTAGAGGATTGGTTGTTGGAGTCCCTGGTATTTCATGGTCAAAGTCCGGGTTAAGACAAATTAATAGAGGATTAATATATGGCGATAATGGAGCAATTGCTCACTTTGAAAAATCATGGGATATGAATGATCCGTGGTTAAATGCTATGAGTCACGCGGTTTTAATATTAATATATGATAAAATAGGAAATAAATTAGAAAAAGAGCGTCATTTAATAGAATTAGAAAAAGGAGGAGGGTGGAATGCAGTTGATAAGTCATGGACTGATGCAATAAAAAAATCCTTAACGGATATATCTCTATAAGAATACACGAACTATTCAAAATATCATAGCCTTTCCGATGAATAAAATGGTTCGGATTACTAAAGTGCATACTGGAGGAGGAGATGCAGGTGAAACATCCTTAGTAGATGGAAAAAGGGTTGGTAAAGGAGATTCGCGTGTAGAATTATATGGCACTATTGATGAATTAAATTCACAAATAGGGGTCGTGAGGATGGAGATAAAAAGATATGATGCCCCTAAAGAAGTTAAAATAAGTACTGATATCTCATTGGGACGAGTTCAGCAAGAATTATTTGATATTGGTGGTGAGTGTGCATGTACGCCTGGGAAATTGCCAAAAATGATGGTATTAATTGGGATGGCAGAAGGTGAAAATTTAGTTGATGAGATGAATAGTTGGTTGGAGGACGTAGATCCGCTTGAGTCATTTATTATGCCAACTGGCTCTGCACCTGTTGCTGCATTACATGTTTCAAGAACTGTGGCAAGAAGAGCTGAAAGGCTTGCATGCCTTATGAGAGAAAAGTCTGGAAAAGATTCGCTTAGATTAGAAATAATCTCTTATCTAAATCGATTATCAGATTGGATGTTTGTAATGGGCCGCTGGATAAGTGCAAAGTGTGGTGATGAGGAAGTTCTTTGGACCCCTCTTGGTAAAAGATCTGATAATAGCTAGATTTATTTTTTGATTTTTTCTCTATAATTACGCGCAGATTGAAGAAGTATTTTTTCTTGCCTAAAAGTTAATTGTTTTTCACAATCTTCAAAATTTAGCCATAAATAATTAGTATGTTCATGGGAAAGTTTTACTTCCAACTCATCAGTTTCAGCTAAAAACCAAAATACCTGCTTTGGAATTTCCTTTCCCTTTCTTTTGAATGTGTAATCTGTACGAAAATTCCAATTTTTGTCTATGATTATTTCTTTTATACCGGTTTCTTCTATCAATTCTCTTAATGCAGTTGAATGGTGATCATCATCATCATCTTCGATATGCCCCTTTGGAAAACTCCAGTGACCTTGGGGGTATTGAAGTAAAAGAATGCTATCATAATTGACTAAAACAAATCCACAAGATGTTTCCATGGATGTGGCATGATGGGTTTACATATCGTAATTTTGTATAAAAAATATAAATTATAAGATTATTTTGAACATTTTTAAGTAAAGTACAATGGTATAACTCTTTTAGCATTAAAAATGAATTCACCCGTTCTATCCCTAGATATCAGGAAGATTGTAACTGATAGTGATTTAGATGGAGTTGTGACGGCTGCTATTTTAAAGAGACATTGGAAGGATGCAGAAATTATTTTTGCTCATCCGGGTGAGTTGCGTTCTGGAATTTTAGATGGGTTGATAGATAAATACACGGCAATATGTGATTTACCAATGCATCCCAAATGTGGGCTAAATATTGACCATCATCAGACAAATAAAATAATAGATGATTTGCAAACAAATGGCATATTTATTTGGAAAGATTATCCTTCTGCTGCACGTATTGCGTATGAAATTATATCTGAAGTCATTGATTTATCTGATTTGGAAGAATTGTTATTTTGGGTTGATAAAATTGATAGTGGACATATAAAGAAGGAGGAGTTTTTAGAAGGTGGAGATGTATTTTTAATTGGAAAATTGATTGGTAGTAATCAAATTATTAATTTACAAATACTTGAAGCAATTAAAAATCGAGAATCTATTAAAAATATACTTTCTAAGAAGATGATGTGGCCTCACCTCAAGAATATTCAAGATGAAAGGATAATGATTGATAGTTTAATCGATAGAACCTTAGAAGTCAACAATAGATTAGCAATAGTTAGATTTGAAGATTCTGGGATAAGGTCCAATGGTTATCATATAACTGCTAAAGTAGGAGATGATTGTGATGCATGCATAATAATACATGGATATACAAATTCAAAATTTAATAATAATGGAGAATATCCTGTTTCTGCATCATTTTATACTAATTCTTTCTTACATACTACCGGAGGAATATATAATTTGATAAAAATGGCAAAAAGGTTTGATGTTGATGGTGGCGGGCATGAAAATGCTTGTGGATGTAGAATTATGCCCCTAGATGACGGAATATTAGTGAGTAGGGAATTAGATAATTTAGATATAGAAAGAAACATAAAGGCATGGGTTGAAATGTGGAATACAAACTAAATAATTTGTAAAAGATATAAAAAACCTAAAAATGCATGAATTAATATAAGAATTGCCATTATATCCCCAATTCTACCATGTGTATCTCTAGTTTTAGAAAACGATTGCTTACTTACTTTCTTCCTTTTGGTAGAATGCCCTGTAAGCCAAAGAATTAACATCAAGAGTAATCCTAGTAATCCCCCTGATGAGTGGAAATTATTTGGTAAAATATATGTGTCAAAGGGTAAATCATTAAAAATTGCCCTAGATATTTCACCCATAAATGCCAATACTATAACAAAAAGAGTAGATAACATGATTTTATTACCGTCAGATATGTGTTTCCTATTTGCCTTAATTAGATCATCGCCTTTCAATAATTTCCTCTTTTTACGCCATTTTAGTTGCGTCATAAATATCATAATTAATAATAATGCAGCAAATGGATGAATGAGAATTACGATGATTGGTAGTAATTCCATGATGCTCGAAAGTATGCATATGACTTGAGGTCTCTGTTGCTGAATTGTGTGTATGTAGGGGATGTATTGATGTATGAAGGTTGAGGACCGTTAATCGGAGGTCTTCAACTGGAGGAATATCTACTTGAATGTCTAGAATCATTATCTCAATCTGGTGATGATAAGATAAGGAGATTAAACAGAGTACAGAAAATCTCTGCTTGGGACCTTATGACTAAGGAATGGCGTGCTTTAGCGGCTCTTGCTGCAAAAAAAGAAGGTTTGCCGACAATAAATATAGATGAGGATAAGAGTTCGGTAACTCAAAATCGTAAAATAAATAAAAAAATAGGGAGGCGCGGCGGTAAAGGACTAAGGAAAGGTTTTGAAGATAATCTGGCATTACCTCAAGATATATTTCTTTCAAATGAGGCTCCTGGTTACAAATTGGCAGTTTTAATTGCTCAACAAAATAAAATGGGAGATCTGTGGAAATCTGATTGGAATGAAAAGATGATTGAAATAAGATCCGAGTGCCAAAAAGGACTTCACCCAGTTTGGAGTAAATTAGCTAAAGAATCTGGACTCTTTGCTGAATTAAGTAGATTTAAAATTAGTGAGAACAGTAAAAAACATATAGATTCAACAAATTGGATTAAATCATCTTATTTCGATCCCGAAGATACGACCTCACTAAGAAACTGGCTAAAGTTGGATTTACCATTTAATGCTAAAACAGAACAATTGAAAGTCATTCAAAAAATAGAGAAAGATTTAGGAAAAAAACCAAGATATGGTGAATGGAATGGATGGATGAGCCCTTCATTGAGGAATCAAAATAATGAAATTGCTTTCATTGAAGGGATTTTACTAGCCTCTTCGAAAAATCCAGATGCAATACAAGTTTTAGAAAACATTACTGACAAAACAATGAAAGAAGTAGTAGAAAAACATATTAGATTACTAAAATTACGTATGGGAAATTTAGAAAATTGGAAAGAGGATTCAAAAATACATGGAAAGGACTTATTATCACAAGCAATACGAAATTGTGCTTGGAAAGAAATAAATAATATTGAAGATGATTTATCTATTGAAGACTTAAAGTATGGAATTGAGACTTTGGCTGGATCTGGTACCAAAATACCAAATTCACTAGGTTGGAAATTAGTCTCTGCCCTTCAAGAAAAAGAAAAATTAGATGAGGCTGATGATGTAGCAAAAATATTACAGATTGAAAATAATAATCAACTTAAAATAGCATTAAAACTTAATTCTGCTGATGATTTATCTATAGAAGAATTAATTATTTCATCTTTAAATAATCTAAATGATGAGGGTCTTTTAATTGTGACAAACGATCTTTATTGTAGTTATGAGATAAAAATTAATGCTGCAGAAAAATTATCAAAGTTGGATTATATAAGGCATACAAGTCAAATTTTAGATGTATTTACAGAGGCTGCTGATGTTGAAAATCTTGCAAAAATTATAATTAAAAATCGCTCCTTGATAAAAGTATATCCTGAAAGAGTTTTGTTAATTTGGCACATGATTTCGGCTAAATCTTCAATAGGAATGTTACCTACTTTAGAAGATATGCGAAAAGAAGCTCTTATGTCAATTTCAGACTCTCCAAATGATACTGTACTTTCAACAATATCAAAAGAGCTTATTGCATTACTTGATGGGATTCCTGATGAAATTGGATCAATACAAAAGAAATTAGACAGAGAAGGTATTTTGTCCCTTAATGAAGTTCGAAGGGCTTTATCTCCAGATGGAGATAGTATGGTTAGATCAAAGACAATTAATAGACTTAAAGAATCCATATTAGCTGCAGATATTTCCTATTTAGAAAATGCACTATTTCAATGCCTAGTTGATTCTTTGATATTAAATAGGGCTGCAATAGATATTGAAAGTGGCATGGATGAAAGGATAAATGATGCAAATAAGGTATTATCAACTCTTTCAAATAAAGAAGATGTATCAATGATAAGTATAAAATTCATTACAGAGATGGTCATAGAGCATGGTAAAATATTATCAGAAGGTATAGAACCCCTGGAAAAATGGTATAGAAGATATGATAATAATAGTTTAGAATCTAAATTAATTAAAGCAACAATACAAAGTTCCAGAAATAATGATTTAGAAGCTGCACGAGAATACAGAGATGCAGCTAATAAAGTTCGAGATGATTTTGCAAAATATGCTTTAATAATGAGGAAAGCTTTGATTTCTTATGCCCATGGTGAAGGATGGAGAGAGGCTGTAAAATTAATAGAGTCTGAAACAGCTCTAGCTGCTACAGTGACAAAACGATTTCAACTATATCTTAATGTTTGTAATGATGATTTAGATGATAAAAAAGATGTGGCCCGGAATAGGCTAAGACAATATGCATCAAGCGGCATTCAAGATAGGGAAGATGATTTTAGAGAAAATAAAGAAAGTCAAATTGAAGCTTTGGAAATGCTAATGCGCTATCCTGAGGATTTAGATCCTCCATTACCGAAGTCTCCATTTCAGGGAAGAGTCAAGGCTACCATTAGAGGCTTACAACGTATGGAAAGTAGTAGGCAATCTGAGTTAGATTTGAAATTTGAACAAGAATTATCGCGAGAAAATAAGGATATATTGGAAATAGTAAATATTGCTAATCAAATGGCAGAAGAAAAGCCAATAAGGGGTTTAAGAAAACTTGAAAGAGCAGTTGGATCAAATAAATTCACAGATATCCAGCTAATTAGATTGAGTAGAGCGTCGGAAGCAATGTTTGGAGGGCATAGTTCTATTATTCCAATTAGAGATAGGAAATCGCTTCGTAATCTTTCACTGAAACCAGTCGT